>JAIERC010000376.1 GCA_019747165.1 Sphingomonas sp.
AGCGCGACAGCATCACCACATAGTCTGCTTGATCGGGCGTCGCCTTGCCGAAGCCGCCGGTCAGCGCCCAGGTGACCGGCCAGGCGAAAATTTCGAGCAGCACCGTCATCACGATCAACACAGGCAGCAGCACTGACAGCGCATCTTCGGCAAAGCTCAAGCCCGCCGCCAAGCCGCCGCCTTTTTCGGCGACCTTTTTATTGAACATCGGGATGAACGCGGCAGAAAACGCGCCTTCCGCGAACAGTGCCCGAAACATATTGGGCAGGCGGAAGGCGATCAAAAACGCGTCGGAAGCAAAACTCGCCCCGACGAAGCGTGCAAACAGCGAATCGCGCACCAGCCCCAAGACGCGGCTGGCGAGCGTCAACCCGCCGACCGAGCCCAAGGCGCGCGCCAGATTCATGCCAATGTCACCGGCAGCGCCCCCCGATATGTGATTTAGGCGTGACCGATATCCTCAGCCGGCATCCCAGCGCCAGGCTGGTTTTCGACCTGCTGCAAATAGAGTGCGTGGAAATCGATCGGCTCCAGCAGCAACGGCTGGAAACCACCGTCGCGCACCGTATCGGCGAGCACGCGGCGCGCGAAGGGGAAGAGCAAGCGCGGCGCTTCGCCAAGCAGGAAGGGCTGCATATGCTCCTGCGGCACGTTGCGGATGCCGAACAGCCCCGCATAGCTAAGGTCCACAACAAAGGCGACGCCATCATCGGTTTCCGAACGGACGTCGATCTTCAGAATGACCTCATGAATATCGTCTGCGATCTGCAGCGTGCCGATGTTGAACTGCACATCGATGCGCGGCATCGCCTGGCTTTGATAAATCGCCGGGGAATTGGGATTTTCGAACGACAGGTCCTTCACATATTGCGAAATCATGCCCGCTACGGGCGTGGTATCTGCGCCATTTGCCAGGGGTGCGCCGCCATTGTCCTGCTCGTCCATCAATCCATCTTTCTATCTATGTGTCGCAAAGGGCATGCCGGGTGAACCGCCATGCCCCCTGAATTCCCATCAAGCCGATGCGCGACGCGCCTAGCAGGGGCTGCGCGCCAGTTCAACGCCACGCGGGTGTCGTCATCTTGGGGCTATCGGGCAAAGCGGGATTCGAGTATTTGAAACCCTGGGTTCATGCGCCTATGTTAGGGATTGGCCGCACGACTGGAGGCAGAGTGGTTTACGTAGTTCTTCTTGCAATGATTGCCGCGTTTCTCGCGCTGCGCCTGTACATGGTGCTGGGCAAGCGGACCGGGCATGAGCAACCGCTGCCCAAGCCAGCCGATGAGCGCATCGCGCTGGCGCCGTCACCTGCGCGCACAATTGAGGGCACGGCAGAAACGCGTGACATTGCCAACCGCCATATTGAATCTGGCGCAGAATCTGGTGTGCGGGCGATTATTGCGGCGGATTCGTCGTTCGATGTGGGCCAGTTCATTGACGGTGCCAAAGCGGCCTATCGGATGATCCTGGATGCCTATTGGAAGGGCGATACCGAAACGCTGGGCTGGCTGGTCGAAGACGATGTTCGGGAGAGTTTCGTCGAAGCGATCGAGGCACGCAAGGCGGCGGGCCATGTACTCGACAACCGCCTTGTCAGCATTGAGCGCGCAGTGATCACCGATGCCGAGGTGAAGGGCCGTGCGGCGCGAATCATGGTGTTGATAGAAGCCGATATCGCCGCCACTACCCGCGATGCGGAAGGCAATCTGGTATCGGGGTCGATGACCGATGCCGTCGCCACCCGCGAAATCTGGACGTTTGCGCGGACGCTCAAGAACAGCGACCCGAACTGGAAGCTCGCCGAGACCGACGAGGCATAAATCTTATGGGGCAGCGACGCCGCTCTGGCTGGCACTTGGTGCTGCTTGCGCTGTTGCTGGCGGGCTGCAGTGGTAAGATCGTGCGGCCGTCGCAAGGCCCGACACCGCCGACTCAGCCGTCGCCAATGGCAACACCCATCCCGCCAGCGCAAACGCCGTCGGCACCAGCAGGACCGGCTGATGCCGTGGCTGCCGGGGTCGCGATGGGCCCACCGATTACCGCACTGCCGATCAAGCGCGATCAAGCTGTGCGGGCGCTTTCTGCCTTTCGCACCTCGTGCCCCAGTTTGGTGCGCCGGACGGACGGATCAGGACTGACCCGGCCAAGTGATTGGCAAGAGGCCTGCAGCGCTGCCAATGCGACCGCAGACGCCGAAGCGCGCGATTTTTTCAGCCGCTATTTCGAAGCGGTCCGTATCGGCGACGGTAAGGCCTTTGCCACCGGCTATTACGAACCGGAAATCGCCGGATCGCGCAATAAGCGGGTCGGCTATGAAACGCCGATCTATGGACGGCCAACCGATTTGATCGATATCGATCTTGGTTTGTTTTCAGATGCGCTGAAGGGCAAAAAACTGCGCGGTCGCGTCGATGGCACTGCCCTGGTTCCTTATTATGATCGCGCAGCGATCGAGAATGGCGCGATTTCCAAAACAGCGCCGATTATCGCCTGGGCCGCTGATCCGGTCGAGATTTTCTTTCTGCAGATCCAGGGTTCTGGCCGACTCCGCCTGCCCGACGGCGGGATCATGCGGATTGGCTATGATAGCCAGAATGGCCGCGATTATACCGGCATCGGTGCGCTGATGCGCGCCCGCGGGTTGCTGCAACCGGGGCAGACATCGATGCAGGGTATTGTCGCCTGGCTACACGCCCACCCGGAAGAGGGCCGTGCGATCATGCAGGAGAACAAGAGCTTCGTGTTTTTCCGCGAACAGCAAAGTGCCGCTCAGGGCGCGCTGGGCTATGTTGTGACCGGGGGGGTGAGTGCTGCCGTCGATCCCAAATTCGTGCCGCTGGGCGCGCCGATTCTGCTGTCGATGGACCGGGCTGATGCCTCGCGCCTGTGGATTGCGCAGGATACGGGCGGCGCCATCCGGGGGCCCAATCGCGTCGACACATTCTGGGGGGCAGGGGATGAGGCACGCATGATCGCCGGTGGCATGGCCGCGCGCGGCACGGCCCTTCTGCTCCTCCCGCGCGGCACGGTGGCGCGGCTGGCGGCGGGGA
>JAIERC010000246.1 GCA_019747165.1 Sphingomonas sp.
ATTTGCGCATCGCGCCAACGCCGTGCGTCAGCAGCAACCAGCCCTCATCAAGCTCGATCGGGGAACCGCAATTGCCAATCTGCACCAGTTCCCACGGGTAAGCCGGCGTCATCAGCAACTGCCCCTCATTCCAGTGCGTCAGATGATCGGAGCGAAGCAGGAACAGATTCTCGCCATCCTGCCGGCCGATCATCATATAACAGCCGTCCACCATACGCGGGAACAGCGCCATGCCCTTGTTGCGCGCGGCGCTCCCCGTCATCGGCACCAGATCAAACGCCCGGAAATCGCGCGTCCGCATAAGCTCGGACTGGATCATCGAGCCGTTATACGCGGTATAGGTACCAAGCCATTCGATGCTGCCATCATCATGGCAAAACTGGACCAGGCGCAGGTCTTCCAGCCCCTTTGACTGGGCCTGAGTGATCGGAAAGATCACGGTGCCCGAAAGCGTACTGTCGCGGTGGCGGTGCACCGTTACCGGGCCCACCGGCATCGCCATTTCCTCGCGGTCGGTGGTATCGGTCGCGGTCGCAAAAGGCGGTTCGGGGGCGAGTTTCAGTTCATTCTTGTTGGTGATGATCCCTTCCCGAAAGGCAATCGACGAAATATGCCCCTCACCCACCGCGCGCATCGACATCAGCAACCGTTGCGATCCGGCAGGCATGCCGCTCTGGTCGAAATGCGGCACCACGCTGGGATTCATCAGCGCGGCGGCGGCATAGCTATATTCATGGCAGAAATAGGCGCCGATCAGCTGGCGGCGCTCGTCATCAATCTGGCTGCCGTCAAGATCAAGCAGCGCTTCGATCTGGGCATAGCGCGTCATGAACACGCGCCGTGTTTGCCAATGGCGAGCTTCAAAATCCTTGAGCACGATTTCCAGCTCGGCGCGGGTTTGGGCACGGCTCATCGCCAATACTTCCTGCACCAATCGCGCCGTACGGCTGGGGGCACTGCCATTGGCCTGCCAGGCAAGGTGGAAGGGGCGCACAACGACGCGCGACGGATCAGCGTGAAGCCGCAAACGGTGATTGAAAACGTCTAACACTGGCTGGCGCGGCCCCTGAATCGATCCGGTCAACCCGATCGGTTAAATTGATCCCATCAAAGCGGTGCGCACCATGATGGCTATGCAGCGGCCCTGTTGGGCCCTGCCACGGATTCGGCGAGGGTTGATAGCGACGAAATCGTGCACGACGCCAATTGCAGCGCCAAGATCGATTCAGCCCCCTGGTTGCGATTGATGCCCGTCGGCGTCAGCCCATCAAAACAGCCCCCGTCCTGCGCCGTCGCCAGTGCCAGATCGAGATCGTTCAGCCCCAAAAACCAGCGATAGGCCCGATGCGCTTCGTCGATCCAGCGGCGATCGCGCGTTGCCTCAAATGCTGCGGCACAGGCATCCGCCGTCGCTTGTGCCTCAAGCGGCTGCTGATCGAACAATAAGGGCGGCGCATAAGGCTGGCCAAAGCTTTCCGTACCCACCGCACGGAAACGCCCCTCGGGCGATGTTTGCCGTGCCATGATCCAATCCAGCGTGTTGACACCAGTCTCAACCAGGTCAGCCCGGCCTAGCGCCAGGCCAGCGCGGATCATCGCTTCGGGCAACCGGGCATTGTCATAGGCAAGGACGATTTCGAACCATTCCCATTCGGGCCGCCGCGCTGAACTAAGCAAGGCGAGATGATCTGCACTGAAGCGCTCCAAGATCGTTCGCGCCAGCGCATGACCAGGGTGGCAGCCAAGCATTTCTGCGGCGCCCAGCATCGCAAATGCCTGCGCCCTGGGGCTACCCAGTTCGAGTGCCATTGATGCCGTTTGATCGAACAGCGCAGCCGCCCAATCGCGGTGCTTCAATAGCCGAGCGTGGCGAACCGTCGTGCCAAGCGCCCAAAGCGTGCGGCCGTTCGAATCCTCCGATCCCGCTTCTTCGCACCAGCTCCGATCGAAATTCATAAAATTGCGAAAGCGCTGCGCTTCGGGGTTCCAGGCGTGCTGAATGAACGAGGCATAGATCGTCGTCCATTTATCGCGCGCCACGTCATCAAGCGCGTCCATTCGCCCGACAAGCATCAGCGCACGGGCATTATCGTCGATGCAATAGCCATGGTTGCGATCCGGGATCGAATAGATGGAATGCTGCAACATCCCCGTCGAATCACTCATCCGCTCAACCGCGGCGAAATCAGGGTCGAGCGGGGTCAACGGGGCGACCGGGCTTGGCAAGCGGCATGGCTTTGCCGCGATCATCGTCGCAATTTCGCGCAGCGCGGCTTCGGCGAGCTGGGACCACAGCATCGTCCGCCCGCGCGCATAGGCGCGCGCTGCCAATCGCTCGCGATTGCCATCATTGCCGAGCAGCGCGACGATCTCACGCGCAAAGCCAGCGGAATCCCCAAAATCCACCAGCACGCCGTGACCATCGGCCAGAATTTCGGTGGCATGCACGTAAGGGGTTGAGACCACCGCCTTGCCAACGCCGACCGCGTAGGAAAGCGTGCCCGAGGTAATCTGCGCGGGATTGATATAGGGCGTGGCATAGATATCTGCGGCTTGCAGATAATCGATCAGATGCTCGTGCTCCACGAACGCGTCCACAAATTGGACATGATCACGCACCCCCCGCGCCGCCGCCTGCGCCTTTAGCCTATCACGATAGGCTTCGCCCTCCTGCGCGACCAGATTGGGGTGGGTCGCCCCCAGCACCACATACAGCGCATCGGGCTGCGCAGCGACGATCGCCGGCATGGCATCAATCATCGTCTCAATGCCCTTGCTTGGGGCCAGCAACCCAAAGGTCAGCACGATCCTACGACCTTCCCAACCAAAACGGGGCTTGAAAATCGCAGGATCAGCCAGCGGGCGATCAGGCACCCCGTGCGGGATCATCACCACGGCCTTGCCGCCGACACCGTGGATACGCTGCAAGATATCCCGGCCCTTTTCGGCCATCACGATCACGCGTGAGGCGCGACGCAGCAACCCTTCCAGCACGCGCCGCTGATCGGCATTGGGTCGTTCAAGAATGGTGTGCAATGTGACGATAACGGGCAGCGAGAGCC
>JAIERC010000018.1 GCA_019747165.1 Sphingomonas sp.
AGCGGCATGGCAAACCCCACCGGGAGCAAGACCGAATAGGGGTGGCGCGAGAGTAATCTCAGGGCATGTTCCGGCCTGCTACCCGGGTTGGTTGCTTGAGCCGCGAAGTAATTCGCGGCCTAGAGGAATGGTCGCCTATCCCCCTGTCAGGGGGTGGACAGAACCCGGCTTACAGACCCTCTGGCATTTTCCTCGCTGGCTGATCCCATCAGCATTTGATGGTTGTTCGGCAAAAGCGTCATGGCAATCCCGCGGATTGCTGACTAAATGGAGCCTTATGGCACGCAGCACTCGATCCGTTGACTGGGGTTTCCCGCGCTGGCGCGGCTATGGCAGTGGCCGTGAAGCGACGCAGGTGCGGCTGTGTGATCGTCACGGCTGCGCTGAGCCCGGCAATTGTCCGGCGCCAAAATCGCCCAACAGCCCGGAACGCTGGTATTTCTGCCAGGTCCATGCTGGCGAGTATAATCGCGGCTGGAATTATTTTGAGGGGCTGACAGCCGAGGAAGCGGCGGCCCGCGAAGCCGAGGAAAATCGCGACACCTCTGGCTACACAGAATCGCGGCACAATAGCTGGGCGGGGCCGGGCGATGGATCGCGCTCACGCGACGAGATGCGCGCGCTCGACTTGTTTGAGCTTGAACCCGATGCCGATTTCGAAGCGGTGCGGGTTGCCTGGCGCAAGATGGCCAAGGCCAATCACCCCGATGTTCGCCCAGGCGACAAAGACGCCGCCGCCCGATTCCAGGCGATTCAGGCGGCTTATGACGTGCTGCGCGTGGCTGAAGAGAATCGGCAATGGCGGCCTGAGTGAAGGCCCTGATCAAGGCTGATTGGGAAAATGCCGTCCTGATCTGCGCCAAATGTTCAAAGCGGCTGGGCGGTGGCTTTGGCCGCAACGGCAAAAAATCATTGGCCAAGGCGCTGCGCAAACAGCTTGGCATCAAACGCTTCCGCAAGGCGCCGGTCGGCATCGTTGAGGTGAAATGCCTGGGGGTTTGTCCGCGCGGGGCCGTAACGATCGTTAATGCAAGCCGACTGGATGAATGGCGACTCGTACGGCCTGGGGCCGATCTCGACGCGCTGGCGCAGGAGATCGGCCTTCGTCCTTAGGCCCGACCTAACCGCTCTGCCATGCCGGGTGCCAGCGCCCGAATGCCCCGATCGACCAACCAGAACAACAGCAGCGACAGGCCGAGCACGGGCAAAAGGATTGCCAACACCATCAATATCGCAGTGATAATCCGTGCCTGCGGTTCGCGCAGGGCAGGCGGCGCCCCCAGCGTTCCATTCGGCCGCTTTCGCCACCACATGATCGTACCGCTAACCGCCAGCAGCATCAGCATGGCGGCGGTGAGCACACCGATTGCCTGGTTGATCCAGCCAAATAATTGCCCTTCGTGCCAGGCGATGCCGTAATTGATGATGCGATCAATCACATGCTTATCGGCAAAACTCTGGCGATCGATGACCGTGCCACTAATGGCGTCATAACGCACGGTCCGGATGATTGACCGGTTTTGCGCTTCACTGGTCAGTTTCCAGAAACGCCCATTGCCCGGGCCGAAGCGCGCCTTGGCACCGGGCGGGGAGAGCAGCGCAGGAAACGGCATGCCCTCAAGCCTGGCGCGCTGGACGATGTCGGACAGGTTGCGTTGCCCGGCAGCCAATCCCTCTTGTGGCGTCATCGCCGCCATGGCCTGATGATCATGCCCGGCGTGGAGATCAATGCCGCCGCGCCAATCCTGCGGCGTGTTCACCCAGCCCATCTGGCTGCGGATAAAGCGAAAACCGGTCGCCCAGCCATCGCCCCAGGGCAAGCCGCTGGCCAGCATCACCAACGCCAGTCCGGAAACCCAAAAGCCGGTCACGGCGTGAAGATCGCGCCAGCGCACCCGCCCACCTTGATCGAGGCGCGGCCACAGCACACCCGCCAGACCACGACTGCGCGGCCACCAGAGATAAAGGCCGCTGAGAATAAGGAAAATCGCCCAGCTAGCCGCCGCTTCAACAATCAGGCTGCCCGATGTCCCCAGAAGCAGCGAACCGTGCAACCGGCCAACCCAGGCGGTCAACAGGTCATCAGGATTGGTGATGGCAATCACCCGACCATCTGGCGCTACAGCGACATCACGCATGTCGGCATTGCCGGGCAATGCGAGGTGGATGACGGCGGCATCTCCGAATGTTTCGGGGAGGCGATAGCTGTTGAACCGCCCGCCGGGCACCGCCTTGAGCGCGGCAGCGCGCTGCGCATCGGGCGATACGCGGTTGACGGTGGACAGGCCATGCCAGGCGCGTTCCTCCCAGCGATCTATCTGGGGCTTGAACAGATAGATGCTGCCGGTGATCGACAGAAAGAAAATGAAGGGAAGGACGAGCAGTCCGGCATAGAAATGCCAACGCCAGACGGTACGATACAGCACCGCACCGGGCGCTGGGGAAAAATTGGTCATGAAAGGTCCTGATCATAGGCACCCGGCACAACAAAGGGGCCGGGCTGGAGAGGTCGATTGATCAGGCGCGGGCAGGTGGGCCGCGAAGGGGTGGACGAAGAAATGCCCGCGATCGAGGGAAGGCCAGCGGCAGGAAGAATAGCGCAACCAGTGCTGCGTGGCGGAGTGCGGCGACCAATGAAGGCGGGTCGATTGATCCCGTCGCCAGCAAACCCAGGCCCGCATAAGCGCAGGGCTGCATTTCGCGATCGGAGCTGTCATGCTGGGTTGGCGCACGAGGGTCGCCTGCCAGGTTGACGGTTTTCAGCCCCATGCCGGTACAGATGGTCACCGCAAAGCCATGGCCCTGCGCGCTTGGCATATACCCCGCCGGCACCACCAGTTTGATCGCCAATGCAATCAAGGCCAGCAACAGGGCCAATCGGGTGTGGTTGCGAATCAGATGACGGGCTGCCTGCACGCTGGGTCGCTACTGCACAATAACGGCAAAGTCAGCCAATTGCGCTGATCAAGCGCCCTTCATGTGTAGCGCGCCGCAGTTTCGCGGATCAGCGCAATCATGTTGGGGATGCCCTGCGTCCGGTTTGAACTGAGCTGGTTCTTCAGATCGAACG
>JAIERC010000124.1 GCA_019747165.1 Sphingomonas sp.
TGGTGGCCTGGGCGCTGGGCTATTTCGCATCGACCTTTGAAGGCAAATGGCGGCGGCGCTTCAATGACGAGCGGCGCTTCTACGCGCAGTATCGCGACGAAACCGATCGACTGAATATCGAAAAAACCCAGCGCATCGCCGAACTTGAGACGCAGAAAAATGTTCTTTCTCAAGAAATTGTCCGGCTGCGCAACGATCTGACGACGCTCACGGAGCGTGCCGCCACCCCGGTCATCACCCCAGCCCCCACGCCCGAGCCGGTCGGCGATAACGCGCCGATGCCTGCCAATCTCCTATCCGACCATGCCCCCGAGCCAGAACCCGAATCACCTGTGTCGGCCGAGCCAGCGCCAGCCCCTGAGCCGCTGATACACGAACCGGAAGCAGCGGCGGAACCGGCCCCGGTCGCCCTGGCAATCGGCGCCGCGATCGCTGCCCCCCTGGCCGCCACCGCGACCAGCGCCACCGAAAATCTGCCCCATGTCGAGACACATGACGCCAGCGAAGCGCCACATGAAGCAGCGGCGGACATGGCTGCCCATGGGACCGAAGCCGCCAAGGGCGAACCTGCACCCACCCCGGAAGAACAGCATCACGAACCCGTCGCGATTGACGCGCAGACAGCCGAGCTGACCCGGATTAATGGGATTGACCCCATGCTTGCCGCTGGGCTTGCCTCGCTGGGTGTGCGCAAAATCGAGGATATCGAGAAACTGAGCGCCGAGGATGAGAAATCTATCGAGATTCACCTCAACATGAATCCTGGCCAAATTGCCAATGATCAGTGGCGGTTGCAGGCCGCGTTGATCGGATCAGGCGAAGATGGTGACGCTGAGCCTGAAATGGCGACTGCCGAACACGCCTAAAGCGGAGTCATTGCAAGTTGATCCGTTCGTCCCAAATGGCCCCTGAGCACCGTATCGAAGAGCAGCTTTTGAGGCACGTACCCTTCGATACGCGTCTTCGACTTCGCTCAGCCGCTACTCAGAGCAAACGGATGAAATTTTCGGCACGATGCTCTCGCGCGAGATGACGTTAGGGCGCTTCAACCTCAGACCCGTTCGGCCTCGGATCAGGTCCGGGGGAAGTCGAAGCCCACGCGCTTCGCATGCCCTTCGACTTCGCTCAGGGCGAACGGGGATGGAGTTGGTCCAAACCAAAGTCATCCGACTCTAATTCGAAACGCGGCAGCGCGATTGGTGGCGCGCGGCGTCGATTGCATCGATCGGGGCATTGCGATCGATCAGGATCCGGATCAGCGCGACACCACGCGTACCGTGCGGCATCACCGCCTGGTAACCCGCTGGCACTTTTTGCCCTGGCCGGACGAGCGCGACATGCAGCGGCGCATTCGCGCTTTGGGCATTGTTGCGGACAAAGGCCGCATTGGTCAGATCATCGAACACCGATAGCGACCAATAGGGCGCGGCGACCGGCATCACATCGATCAGCACCGGGCCGACACCAATATCATAGGGGCAGCTAGAATAGAGCAGATCGGGGCTGGGCCGCACGATCGCACGCGATTTGGCGGTGACGATCGGTGCGTGCGTCATCTTGTTGATGCCGCCCACGGTTGCGACCCTGCGCACCGCAAGCGCCATCAGCGCGCGTGGGATAACGGCCAGCGTCGCGTGCCACGCCAGCAAGCCGCAAAACAGGGCGAGCAGGACCGGGGCGAGCCAGTGCCGGATCATGAGCAGGCCTCCCGAACAATTTGCGGCAATTGGCTACGCGTGAAATCGCCCTTGCCGCCATCAGCGGGCAAATAGGCGCGCAACGTGAGTTGAAACGCCCCTGCCCCGCCGGTCGGCAACCAACGGCCCGGCTGCTGATCAGGGGCGACGATGATGGTCCAGCGCGATGCCTCTGCTGGGGGCAGGCTGACACTACCAACCGAATAAATGCCGGCCCGGTTCGGCACCAGATAGCCCGCCGGATCGTAGAAAGTCAGGCTCCACCATTTCGCGGGTAGCGCACCGCCCGTGATGCGATAGCGGCAAGCGCCATCAAGCGGCCGACCGGCATCGTCGGTTGCTGCGGTATAATATCGCGCTTCGGTGGCCGGCAGCGCCATCAAGCCGCGCAGGGCGACCACGGCGCGGGTATAAGGGCTGGCCGATGCCGTCCCAAAATCTTTGCCCGTCATCCAGGGGCCGATCGCATTTTGCATGCCAAGCGATCCGGCCCGGACACTGCCAATCGCAGCCGCCCCGCCGATCAATGCACCCGCTACGCCGCCAATCAGCAGGCGCACCCAGCTTTTCATTCAATCATCCTCATCCCAATGGGATGACTGGTTGCCGATTATCGCCGGTTTTTCAATGCAGCTTGTGCAGCGGCGAGTCTTGCGATGGGAACGCGGTAGGGCGAGGCGGAGACATAATCGAGCCCGGTGGTCTCGCAAAAGGCGATGCTGGCAGGATCACCGCCATGTTCGCCGCAAATACCAAGTTTGATATCGGGACGCGTTTTGCGACCCCGTTCTACGGCGATCTCGATCAGTTCGCCGACCCCCTCGACATCAAGGCTGACGAACGGATCGGTCGCGTAAATCCCCTTGTCGACATAGGTCGTCAGGAAGCGCCCGGCATCGTCGCGGCTGACGCCAAGCGTGGTTTGCGTCAGATCGTTAGTGCCGAAGGAGAAGAATTCGCCGACTTCGGCAATCTCTGCGGCCTTGAGCGCGGCGCGCGGCAGTTCGATCATCGTGCCGACCAGATACTCAAGCGTGCGGCCCTTTTCGGCGAACACGGCGACAGCCTGCGCATCGACGACGATCTTCATCAGTTCCAGCTCGCGACGCGTACCGACTAACGGAATCATCACTTCGGGGATCGGGGCCGCACCCGATTTTTCGGCAACGTCGCAGGCCGCCTCAAAGATCGCGCGCGCTTGCATCTCGTAGATTTCGGGATAGGTCACGCCCAACCGACAGCCGCGATGGCCGAGCATCGGGTTGAATTCATGCAATTCCCCAGCCCGGCGACGCAGCGCTTCGATGCCGATGCCGGTTGCTTCCGCCACATCAGCGAATTCGCTTTCCTCATGCGGCAGAAATTCGTGGAGCGGCGGATCGAGCAGCCGGATCGTCA
>JAIERC010000190.1 GCA_019747165.1 Sphingomonas sp.
CCGGGCGATGCGACCGCGCAGACCCGGCATGTGCTTGAGGTGATCAAGACGACCCTGGAAGCGGCTGGCGCGACGTTGGCCGATGTGGCCTTCAACCACATCTTCCTGAAGGACTGGGCAGATTATGCCGCGATGAATGCGGTTTATGCCGAGTATTTTCCGGGTGCCAAGCCTGCGCGCTATTGCATTGTGTGCGGGTTGGTGAAGCCCGATTGCCTGGTCGAAATTGCGAGCGTGGCGCACCTCTGATGCCGCATGCCGCCGGGCTCTGGTATGAATGGCATGGCCCGGGCAACGCGCCGGTCCTGATCCTGTCACCTGGGCTTGGCGGATCGGCCGGATATTGGACGCCCAATCTGGCGGCGCTGGCGGCGCAATACCGCGTGCTACTCTACGATCATCGCGGCACGGCGCGGAGCGACCTGACTCTGCCCGACACCGTGACGGTCGATGACATGGCCGATGACGTCGTCGCGCTGATGGATGCGCTAGGCATCAGGCGGGCGCATTTCATGGGGCATGCGGCTGGCGGGATCATTGGGCTGGCTTTGGCGCTGAAGGCACCCGAGCGGCTCAGCAAGCTGATCGTCGTCAACGGCTGGGTCGCACCCGACCCGCATTTCGCCCGCTGTTTCGATGTCCGGCTTGCACTGCTGCGCCACGTCGGCCCCGCCGCTTATATCCGCGCGCAACCGATCTTTTTGTTTCCTGCGGAATGGATTTCGCGGCACAGCGACCGTCTTGATGCGGAGGAACCCTTGCATCTCACGCACTTCCCGCCGCCCGAAAACATCGAGCGGCGTGTCGCCGCGCTCAAGGCCTTTGACATCGCCGATCGCCTGAGTGCGATCGACACCCCGATATTGGCGCTGGTTTCCGCAGACGACATGCTGGTGCCCGCTTATTGCGCTGACTCGATCGAACAGCAAATTACCGGGGCGCAGCGCGTCACGATGCCGTGGGGCGGCCACGCCTGTAATGTCACCGATCCCGATCGCTTCAATCACATCGTTATCGAATTTCTGGGAGCATAATCACCATGCAAGTCGGCGTTTTCGTACCCATCAACAATAATGGCTGGCTGATTTCGGAGAATGCGCCGCAGTATATGCCGAGCTTCGATCTCAACAAGGAGATCGCCCAGCGCGCCGAGAAATATGGCCTCGATTTCCTGCTCTCGATGATCAAGCTGCGCGGTTTTGGCGGCAAGACGGAGTTTTGGGAATATGGCCTTGAAAGCTTCACGCTGATGGCGGGCCTCGCCGCGGTCACCGAGAAGATCAAGATCTACGCGACCTGCCCCACCCTCATCATCCCCCCCGCATTTGCCGCGCGGATGTGTAACACCATCGATTCGATCAGCCATGGCCGGTTCGGGCTGAACCTGATCACCGGCTGGCAAAAGCCCGAATATAGCCAGATGGGGCTTTGGCCCGGCGAGGATCATTTCCGCAATCGCTACAAGATGTTGGATGAATATGCCCATATCTTGCGCGAATTGTGGGAGACGGGGCGCAGCGACTTTAAGGGCGCTTACTACCAGATGGACGATTGCCTCGTCCGGCCCAAGCCGACCGGCGACATGAAGATCATCTGCGCAGGCTCCTCGGACGACGGCCTCGCCTTCTCCGCGCAATGGGCCGATTACGCCTTCTGCCTCGGCAAGGGCGTCAACACGCCTACGGCCTTTGCCTTCAATAACGAACGCCTTGCTGCCGCCACTGCCAAAACCGGGCGCGATGTGTCGGTGTTCGTGCTTGTCATGGTCATCGCCGCCGAGACCGACGAAGAAGCCATGGCCAAGTGGAAATCCTATAATGACGGCGTCGACCACGCCGCCATCGCCTGGCTCGCTGATCAGGGCGCGGCCGACAAGGTCAACGCCACCACCAATGTCCGCCAGCTCGCAGCGCCCGAAGGCGCCGTCAACATCAATATGGGCACCCTCGTGGGCAGCTATTCCAGCATCGCGCGGATGCTCGACGAGATGGCGGAAGTGCCCAATACCGGGGGCGTGTTGCTGACCTTCGACGATTTCATCGACGGGGTCGAAGCATTTGGCCAGCAGATCCAGCCATTGATGAAGAGCCGGGGGTAAGCTGCCCCCTTAACCTCCTTCTTCGTCACCCCGGACTTGTTCCGGGGCCCACCGCGCCGGAAACACAACAGCCATGGTGCACTGACCACGGCGGGCCCCGGAACAAGTCCGGGGTGACGCAGGGAGCTTGTAGGGAGTCGCGGACGCTCATTGACATTGCCCGTGATGGCATTTGTCATCGCGGGCGTTTAGGAAACCCCTCATGGCTATCCTGAAATCGCATCGCTTCTATTCGATCCACGCGCAGGAGATGGTGCGCGTCGCCGCGACCACACCGCGCGCGACCGTGGGCGATCCCGCCACCAATGCCACCGCAGCGATCGATCTCGTCAAAAAAGCCGCCGCCAACGCGGTCGACCTCATCGTCTTTCCCGAACTCAACATGTCGTCTTACGCGATCGACGACCTCCACATGCAGGCCGCCCAGCACAGCGCAACCGAAGCTGCCATCGCCAAGCTCGCCAAAGCGACCGCCAAGCTCGCCACCGTCATGCTGGTGGGCGCGGCCATCCCCCGCAACGGGCGGCTCTATAACTGCGCCATCGCCATCGCCCGCGGCAAAATCCTGGGCGTCGTGCCCAAGACCTTCCTCCCCAATTACCGCGAATTCTACGAAAAGCGCTGGTTCGCGAGCGGTGCCGGGCTGACCGGCATGGAGATCGACCTGGCCGGCCAGCGCGTGCCGTTTGGCACTGATCTGATTTTCGCCGCGAGCGACCTGCCGCATTTCGTCTTCCATGCCGAAATCTGCGAGGATTTCTGGTCCCCCACCCCGCCCTCCACCACCGGTGCGCTGGCGGGTGCCTATATCTGCTGCAACCTGTCGGCCTCCCCCATCCTGATCGGCAAAGCGCGCGACCGCGCGATGCTGGCCTCAGCGCAGTCGTCGCGCGCGATTTGCGCCTATGTCTTCTCCGCATCGGGGCCAGGCGAAAGCACCACCGACCTCGCCTGGGATGGGCAAAGTTTGATCTACGAAAATGGCGATCTGCTGAAGGAATCGCAGCGTTTCCGGTGCGAGGCCGACACGATCGTCGCCGATAT
>JAIERC010000041.1 GCA_019747165.1 Sphingomonas sp.
GCGCCGCATCAAGCTGCTCCTTGATCCGCGCTTCGCCGGCAATCTTGTCCTTCTCCCCCTGCCAGCGCTGGGTAAGTTCGGCCGATTGCTGTTCCAGATTGGCAAGTTCGCCGTCGAGGGTACGCAGCCGATCCTTCGACGCCTCATCGGTCTCGCGCTTCAGGGCTTCGCGCTCGATTTTCAGCTGGATGATCCGCCGGTCGAGTGTTTCGATCTCCTCGGGCTTGGACTCCACTTCCATGCGGATGCGGCTGGCAGCCTCGTCCATCAAATCGATTGCCTTGTCGGGCAGAAAGCGGTCAGTGATATAGCGGTTCGACAGCGTGGCCGCCGCGACGATCGCCGCATCGGTGATGCGAACGCCGTGATGCAGCTCATATTTCTCTTTCAGCCCGCGCAAGATGCTGACCGTGTCGGGCACGGTCGGCTCCCCGACGAACACCGGTTGGAAGCGGCGCTGGAGGGCCGCGTCCTTTTCGACATGCTTGCGATACTCATCGAGCGTCGTTGCGCCGACGCAGTGCAGCTCGCCGCGTGCAAGCGCAGGCTTGAGCAGGTTCGACGCGTCCATCGCGCCTTCTGATTTTCCGGCGCCGATCAGCTGGTGCATCTCGTCGATGAACAGCACGATATGGCCTTCGCCGGCCTTCACTTCGTCGAGCACGCCTTTCAGCCGCTCCTCAAACTCGCCGCGATATTTCGCGCCGGCGATCAGCGAGCCGAGATCGAGCGACATCAGCGTGCGGTTCTTTAGCGTATCAGGCACATCGCCATTGGCGATGCGGATCGCCAGGCCCTCGGCAATCGCGGTCTTGCCGACGCCGGGTTCGCCGATCAGCACAGGGTTGTTCTTGGTGCGGCGCGCCAGGATTTGAATGGTACGGCGGATTTCCTCGTCGCGACCGATGACGGGATCGAGTTTCCCGTCGCGCGCCGCCTGGGTCAGGTCGCGCGCGAATTTCTTGAGGGCATCATAGCGATCCTCCGCACCCGCCGTGTCGGCGGTCCGACCTTTGCGGAGGTCGTTGATCGCGGCGTTGATCCGCTCTGGCGTTGCGCCGGATTCCTTGATTGCCTTGCCCGCCACGGTGTTGAGCGACAACGCCAGCGCGACCAGCAGTCGCTCGACCGTGACATAGGAATCACCGGCCTTCTGCGCGACCTGCTCGGCAGAATCGAGGATGCGGACGGCATCATTGTCGATTCCGGGTGCTTGTTGCGCGCCGCTGCCCGACACCGCTGGCACCTTGGCAAGGGCGAGGTCGGTTTCGCTCAGCGCGCGCGCTGGGTCACCACCCACCGCCTTGATCAGCCCAGAGGCGAGCCCCTGCTCATCCTCGAGCAGCGCCTTCAGGATATGTTCGGGCCCGATGCGCTGATGGCTCATGCGGATCGCCACGGTCTGCGCTGATTGGAGGAAACCTTTGGCACGATCGGTGAATTTTTCGAGGTTCATGGCCTGTCCCTGTCTGTTGAGAGGGATGTAATGTTGCCATTTTGCAACACAAGGGCAGTCGCGCCTAGCAGGGCCCAGAAAATGCTGATCCGTTTCAAAATCGATCGGCCTTTCCCAAAGGGAAGTGGCGCTTCCCCCGGCCCGCAGCTAGAGGCGGAGGCGACAAGAAGAAAATGGGGCGGGCGGATGCGGTTTTTAGTGAAGGGCCTTGGCGTGCTGGTCGCGCTGCTGGTTGTCGTGGCAATCGCCCTTGCGGTGTGGGAACCGCTCACCGCCACCGCCGCCGCGCCGCCGCCGCCACATAAATATGATACGCGCATCGTTCGCGACACTTACGGCGTCCCTCACATCTTTGGCAAAACCGATGCGGATGTCGGGTACGGCATTGCCTATGCGCATGCCGAGGATGATTTCGAGACGCTGCAGGAAGTCGTCGCGATGACGCGTGGCCGCGCGGGGGCACTCACGGGGCAGCCGGGTGCGGGCGTCGATTTCGCGCTGCATCTGGTGCGCGCGCGCGAAACCGTGACGCGCGATTACATGAAGCAGCCCGACGATGTGCGGGCATTGCTCGATGCCTATGCGGCGGGCCTCAACCATTATGCTGACCAGCATCCGAGCGAGGTGCGGCTGCGCAATCTGTTCCCGGTCAACGGCGAGGATATTGCCGCCGGTTTCGTGCTGCGTTCGCCCTTTTTCTTCGGTCTCGATGCCGTGCTCGGCGCGCTGGTGGGGGAAAAGCCATTGCCTGTCGAAAATGCCGGACCGTATCCTGATTCGCCCGATATTGCGCCGATCCCCGCCGGGGCGGTGGATCCCAATGAGGGCAATCTCAACGGCTCGAACGCCTTTGTCGTCGCCCCCAAGCGATCAGCGGATGGTTTTACCCGGCTCGTTTCCAATGCGCATCAGCCCTATCGCGGCGGTGTGGCTTGGTATGAACTGGTCGTCCATTCGAAACAGGGCTGGGACTTTGCCGGCGCGACCTTCCCCGGCGCACCTTATCCGCTGCTCGGCCACAACAAGACACTTGGCTGGACCAACACGGTCAACCGGCCCGATTTGATCGATATCTATAAGCTCGTCCTCAACAAGAAGGGCACGCAGTATCGTTTCGACGGCAAATGGCTGCCGCTGGAAACGCAGCGGGTGTGGCTGCATGTCAAATTGTGGGGCCCGTTCGTGCTGCCGGTGCCGCGCACTGCTTATCGATCAGTCCATGGACCAGTGATCATCAACAAGGATGGCGCGTTTGCGATCCATTATGCTGCGCCCGAACAGCTCGGCATGGTTGAGGAATATTACCGGCTCAACAAGGCGCGCGATTTTGCCGAATGGCAGGCGGCGCTCAGCAAACAGGCCGTGCCCGCCACCAATTTCCTTTATGGCGATGCAGCGGGCAACATTGCCTATTTCTATAATGCGGCGTTTCTGAACCGGAAGCCGGGCTTTGATTATGCCCATGTGTTGCCGGGCGATACCTCGGCCGACCTTGCCTCTGGCACGGTCCCTTGGGCGATGATCCCGCGCAATATCAACCCGGCATCGGGCTTCTTGGCCAATGCCAACAACACGCCCTTCCAGGCGGCGGGCATTGGCTCCGAACTCAATCCGGCTGACTTCTCCAAATTGTTGGGCATCGAGACCGACACCACCAATCGCGGTACGCGGTCGATTGAGCTGCTGGGGGCAGATCCGTCGATCTCTGACGCAGATC
>JAIERC010000320.1 GCA_019747165.1 Sphingomonas sp.
TGCGGGCGGCGATCACCTCGGGCGCGTCGGTGGCGCGGCGGATCAGGCGATCGTTCAATTCCTCCATCGACGGCGGCAGGATGAAAACGCGGACGACATCACCGCCGGCGATCTGGAATAATTGCTGCGCCCCCTGCCAATCAATGTCGAACAGCACGTCCTTGCTCGCCGCGAGCATCGCGTTCACCTGCGCCTTTGGTGTGCCATAACGATGGCCGAAGACATGCGCCCATTCGAGAAATTCATTGGCGGCGACCATGTCGCGAAATTTTTCGAGCGAGACGAAGTGATAATCCCGGCCATCGACCTCGCCGGGACGAATCGGACGGGTGGTCGCGGAGACCGACATGGCAAGATCGGGTTCGTCTGCCAGCAACTTGCGCGCGATCGTGGATTTGCCAGCGCCTGATGGCGACGACAAAACGAACAACACGCCGCGACGTTTAAACCCATGCAAATCGTGATCGGCAGCTTCCATGCCCGCTAGTGGCGCGGGCAACACCCTTGCGTCAAGCCATCAGCGCCCAGCCAGGAAACAAGCAGCGTCAGTAAACAAGACCGGCATCGTCCCGCAGGCGCCTATTCAGCCCGGCCGCGCCCTGTACCACTGCCCAGCCCACCGCATAAGTAGCCGCAACCGGCACGACGACGCTCAGCACATTGGCAGTCACGGCGCCGATCACGGCCCCGGCAGCTGCCCCGCGATCACCGCTGACGCTGCCAATCGCGCCGCCAAGCAAGGCCCCTGTTGTTGTCATCATGACTCATCTCTCCCGTTTCATACGGTTGAGCGCACTGGCGGGGCGTTTTGTTCCGGCGGTGATCACACCATCGATTCGGGGCGGACCAGCCGATCAAAGGTTGCGGCATCGACCAGGCCGAGCGCGAGCGCCGCTTCCTTCAGCGTCAGATCGTGCGCATGGGCGTGCTTGGCGATTTTCGCGGCATTGTCATACCCGATTTCAGGCGCCAGCGCGGTGACGAGCATCAGCGATCGATCGAGCAGTTCGGCGATTCGCGCGCGATTGGGCTCGATTCCCTCGACGCAGCGTTCGGCGAAGCTGGTCATGCCGACGCTCAGCAGGTCGATCGAACGGAGCACGTTGGCGGCGATCATCGGCTTGAAGACATTGAGCTCCAGATGCCCCTGCATGCCGCCCACGGTAATGGCCATGTGATTACCGATCACTTGCGCCGCGACCATCGTCAGCATTTCGCACTGGGTAGGGTTGACCTTGCCCGGCATGATCGAGCTGCCGGGTTCATTTTCGGGCAGGTTGAGTTCGCCGAGCCCAGAACGTGGCCCCGAGCCGAGCAAGCGGATGTCGTTGGCGATCTTGGTGAGGGATACGGCGAGGGTGTTGAGCGCGCCGGAAAGCTCGACCAACCCGTCATTGGCGGCCAGCGCTTCGAATTTATTGGGAGAAGTCGCGAACTTCATGCCCGTCAAAAGACTGATCTCACGGGCCATGTCTCCAGCAAAACCGGCAGGCGCGTTCAGCCCGGTGCCGACCGCCGTTCCCCCTTGAGCCAGCTCGAACAGTTCAGTCGTTCCGCTGGTAACTCGGACGCTCGCTTTGATGAGCTGCATCTCATAGCCTGAAAACTCCTGCCCCAACGTCAGCGGTGTCGCATCCTGAAGATGGGTGCGGCCAATCTTTACAATATCGGCCCAATTCTCCGCCTTGTCGGCAAGCGCGCCCTGAAGTTTGACGATGGCGGGTTGCAGTTTGTCCCGTGCAGCTAATGCTGCCGCAATGTGCATCGCGGTCGGAAAACTGTCGTTGGACGACTGGCTCATATTGACGTGATCGTTCGGATGCACCGGCACCTTGCCGCCGCGCGCGCCGGTCAGCACCTCGTTGGCGCGGCCGGCGATCACTTCGTTGACGTTCATGTTGGTCTGGGTGCCGCTGCCCGTCTGCCAGATGACCAGCGGAAACTGATCGTCGAGTTTCCCCGATGCAACCTCTGCCGCCGCCGCCTCGATCGCGTCAGCGATCTCGGCGGGCAGTCCGTGCTGGCGATTCACCCGCGCGGCGGCTTGTTTGACGATAGCGAGCGCGTGGATGATGCCAATCGGCATCCGCTCGCGTTCGCCGAACGGGAAATTGGCAATGCTGCGCTCGGTCTGCGCCCCCCAATAAGCGCTGGCGAGGACTTGAATGGGGCCGAAGGAATCGGTCTCCGTGCGGGTGTCCATCCATTCCTCCGTCATTCCGGCGCATACCGGACGCTCAGGTCTCGAGTGCTCCCTTGCGGCACGAGACCCCGGCTTTCGCCGGGGTGACGACTCACCGTCACTTTTTCCGCTTGAAATCCACCGAGACGACGTTTGACCCGTCCTCGACTGGCGTCACGACCGCATCATTTTCGGCTTCTTCGTGCGGATCGGGGCCTTCGGGGCCATCTGCTGCCTGAAAGCGGAGTTCAAAATTCACTGCAGGATCATGGAATCCGGTAATCGCCGAATAGGGAATGACCAGCTTTGACGGCACCTGATTAAAGCTCAATCCCACCGAAAACCGCTCATCATCGACCAGCAAATCCCAATAGCGATTCTGCATCACAATCGTCATTTCATCGGGGAAACGCTCGATCAGCCGCTGCGGGATATCGACGCCGGGCGCCTGGGTTTTGAAGGTGATGTAGAAATGGTGCTCGCCGGGCAAACCACCATTTTCGGCGACTGAGCCGAGCACGCGGCCGACCACAGCACGCAGCGCCTCCTGGACGATCTCGTCATAGGGAATCAAGCTATCAGGCAGGCCATCGGTCATGTGCCTTGGACTAACGTCGTTTCCCCCCCGGTCAAGATTGCATGACCTTGGCGAAACGTTATGGGGGGGCGATGCGCACCGCCACCATCAGCCGCAAGACAAGCGAAACCGCGATCGACGTGACCGTCAACCTCGACGGCACCGGCACTTATGTCATTTCCACTGGCATCGGCTTTTTCGATCATATGCTGGAACAACTCAGCCGCCATTCGCTGATCGACTTGAACGTGAAGACGGTGGGCGATCTGCATATCGATCAACACCATACGGTGGAGGATACCGGGCTGGCGATCGGCGAGGCGGTTGCCAAGGCGCTGGGCGAGAAGCGCGGCATCCGGCGCTATGCCGATGCGCTATCGCCGATGGATGAGACGCTGACGCGGGTGGCGCTCG
>JAIERC010000101.1 GCA_019747165.1 Sphingomonas sp.
AGCGGATTGGCCTGGCGATCGAGCAGCTTGAGGTCGATATCTTTTCGCTCGGCCTGCAAATGGCCAAGCACAAGTCATCGCTTTCCAGTGATTTTCTGGAAGGTATTGATCTGCGCGACTGTGAGGAGTTTGAAGATTGGTTGCGCGCCGAACGGGAGCGGGTGCGCGATATGATCGCGATCGACCTACCCGAATCGGCCGAAAGCTTGCTGTCGGGGTCAGAGATTCTTGGCATGGATTTGCCCAGTTCCGACGATATCCTCAACAATCGGTCGCCGCGCCTCCCCCCGAAACCCTCGCTGGCCGTGCTGCCCTTTGCCTCATTGCCCGACGATGATGGCTGGCTTGGGGCGGGGATCGCGGATGAGCTTGGCGTGATCTTGTCGCAGTTTCCGCAGTTATTCATCGTTGCCAGCAGTTCGGCGCGGGCGCTGGCGGCGCAGCAATTGCCCCGACCGGAAATCGCCCACCAGCTCGGTGTGCGCTACTTGCTTGATGGCACAGCAATGCGCGCAGGCGATCGGCTGCGATTGTCGGTGGCGTTGATCAACGGGGAAACCGGCGAACAAGTCTGGGCGCAAGCGTTTGAAGGCTGCACGGACGATGTGTTTGTGCTGCAACGAGAAATCGCTGACCGGATTGCGCCACAAATCTGGAGCACGGTTGACCTAGCGGAGCGCCAGCGCGGGCTGCGGATGATCGGCTCGCCGGCTGGCGGTTATGAATTATATTGGCGCGCCAATGCGCTGTTCCGCAGTGGTGACAAAGAGCATTTGTTCGAAGCCACAGCGCTTGCCGAACAGCTGGTGGAGGAGGATCCCACCTGTCCCTGGGCGGCATCGCTCGCCAGCTATTGCCACAGTATCGTTTATTTGCGGCGGCTGGTCCCGGATTATGAGGCCAGCCTGCGCCGGGCGATCCTCCATTATCAGTCGGCGATGCGGTTTGGATCGGACAATGTCGAGGCGCTTGGCTATGCGGCCGGGACGCTGGTCAACATCGGCGGCGATATGGCGGTCGCTGATCGGATCATCTCGCATGCGCTGCAACTCCTGCCAGCACACCAGCCGACATTATTCTGGGGTGGCTGGGTGGACATCGCCAGTGGCAAGCCGGATCGCGCCCGCGATCGACTGGAACTTGCGCTTCGTATCAATCCGGCGACCGGCGCGCGCGCGCAGACATTATGCGGCATCGGCCTGGCATGTTTGCAACAGGGCAAGGCGCAAGAGGCGTTTCTGTTCCTTCAGCAGGCAACGCAAGATGGTAACGGCGCCTTTATCAGGCATTTGGGGCTATACGTTGCCGCCAATCTGATTGGGGAAACGGAGATCGCCCGCGAAGCTGCCCTTGCTTTGGGCGATGGCGATTATGCCGGGATTATCAACATGTTCAATGATCCGCAGCACCGGGCACTGTTTGAACAGGCGCTGCACCGCAGAGCGACTCACCCCCTATCGGCCTGAAGTTCCCCGTGTAACGGCGGCACCGATGCACCGTCGGGCGATCAACGCCAGCGATTAAGGCATCATGTCGCGGCTGGCGTCAGCAGCAATTTTTCACGTTTTTTGGACGCCGCATTCACAGCGACCGAGCGCGCATTGCGTAGATATTGCGGTCCGACACCCGAAGGTCTCGGGTAGTGTGTGGGGGCAAGAGCCGATGATTATCGACACGCATTTGGGGCGCAGTGGCGCGGTTGCGCGCCGGATTGATTTGCTGGGCATAGGAACGCTCGAGTCAATCAGTGTTCACGGCGATGCTGCGCCGCTGGAAGGCAGCGCCCGATCGGAAGCCACGCTTTTCGCAACTCGGTTGACGTTGTTGCGGTCTCAGGCTGCGCAACGGCCACGCGCTGGGGCTCGGCCGCGTCTTGTTGTCAGACCCCGGGCCGTCCTGCGGGTACGGGTACTGCCCCGACCGCGGATCGCTGCCCGGCTAATTGGGCAGATGCTCGATCGGGCTCCAGAGTAGGCGCGGAACGGCATTTACCGATGTCCTTTGTGCGCTTTGATCGGCCAAGTCGGCTTGTTGCCGCTGAACGATCAACTCGATTGATGCTTACCCCTGGCGCATGTCCCGCCAGTCAATCTCCAGTCCTCCCCGCGATGAACCGTGAGAAAATATGATGCAGATCGAGTGTTTTTATGACGACGCTATCCGGTTGCTCGAGGATGGTAATGTGGATGTCGCCGTCAATGGCCTGGCCACCAAGCTTGCCCGTGAACATGGGTCTGGCGCCTTATGGAAGGATATGCGCGCGTCGCTCCAGCAGCATGAGCTCTATCGTATCCTGATGGAGGATCCCGCGACGGCACGTTGCGTGACCAAGCCGCGCGGTTATGCGGGCGATGCTGCGCTGATCGATCTTTATTATGATCGCCAGCCGCCGGCGGAGACCAGCCGATTGGGGGCGGATATTTTCGCGGTTACCTCTGCCTTTCAGGCCGCCGAAGCGGTCCGTCAGCGGCGGCAGGATGGCGAGATGATCATTGAGCAGGCCTGGGCTGATGGCAATCAGATCTGCGTGCTGGGCTGCGGCCATTTTCGCGAAGCGGATGGCCTGATTGGCAAGGACGTCAGCAATATCGTCGCCGTGGATCATGATGCGATGGCGCTGAATGTCGTCGACTCAAAGCATGGTGGCAGCATCGATTGCGCTGAGAGCACCGGCTTTCGGTTTCTGCGCAAAGCGATCAAGAGTGGCCGGAAATTTGATCTGATCTATGCGCCCAGCCTGACCGACTATGTCGACAATCCGGCGTTGCAGCTGCTGTATCGACTGGCCTATCCCTGTCTTGCGCCGCATGGTCGGTTTATCCTTGCCAATTTCGTGCCCAATCATCGCAGCGTCGGCTGGATGGAAGGCGTGATGCATTGGGACCTTTGCTATCGGACCGAGTCCGGCCTCGCGCGGATCGCGAATGAACGGGGCTTGCGCGCCAAAACCTGGCGTGATGCGACCAGCACGATTGCCTGGTGCGAGGTGCAACGCGGTTGAACGCGCGATTGGGGGACGGTATAAGGGCGCTTCCCGGCGGACTAGTCGCCAACCCGTGTTGGTGTTGCTGCTATGGGCCGTCGCTAGGCTCCCTTGATCCATCGGTATCCCGCCAGTGCCTTACAGCAACGTGCGTTAAATCTGAACCACCTCCGTTCGGCCTGAGCGAAGTCGAAGGCCAAGCGGTGCGCCCTGTG
>JAIERC010000208.1 GCA_019747165.1 Sphingomonas sp.
CAAGCTGGGAGTTTAAGGTGCTGCCCAAGGTCTTGTTGATCGCCGATGGTGCTGATGCCGCGCGTGCGGGCAAATCGGTGCTGGCGTTGGTTGGTGCCCACCCGATTGGCCCGGTGGCAATGTCTGCGGCACGGAAGGCGTTGGCGACACCGGATGGCATTGATGCGATCCTGATCGAGGCCGATGGCAGTGACGACGATGCGCTTGAGCTGGTGCTTCATGAAACCGCAAATTTGGTTGCCAACAGCACGATTGGCGTGGTGATCAATTTTGATGAGCGCCGAATTGATCAAGTCAGCGCCCATATGCTGACCGAGCGGGTCCAACTTCTCTGCGATGCGCCGTTAGCCGAACAGATATCCGCCCTGGCGATCGCGCTGACCAGCAGGCTTGGTAGCCGATTGCGCCAAAGGAGCGATCATCAGGATCGCCATAGCGAACGCCTCAACCAACTGAACGCCGAAGTCGCGCGAATCGCTGAAACGCTTGCCCGGCTTGCCAATGCCGAGCCAAGCAGCATGCGACCGCTGTTGGGTGACCGAAAATCGGGCTATCGCGGCCCCGATCCTGCAGACGGCACAACCATTTCAGCCAATGACGTTCGCCAAGTTATTCGGGGACGCCGGATCCGCGATCAGTTTTTCGGTGCCGGGCTTTTCGAAGACCCTGCCTGGGACATGCTGCTCGACTTGTTTGCCGCTGACCTGGAGCGCGCGCGCGTCTCTGTGTCGAGCCTTTGCATCGCAGCGGCCGTCGCGCCCACCACAGCGTTGCGCTGGATCAGCCGGATGACCGAAGCTGGCTTATTCGAACGCGAAGCCGATCCGTTTGATCGACGTCGTGCGTTTATGCGGCTGTCGCCTAAGGCCAGAGAAGGCATGCGCGATTATTGGCTGGCGGTAAAAGCGGCCGGCGCGGCGATCCGCTAGGGTGGATTGTCCCTATTGACCCTTGATTCTTGCTCCCTTTCGGGCCGCATTGCGGAGAGGGGCTTGCGCAATATCGCGCGCTTTGGCACGGCAGCGCAGGGCGGGCGATTAGCTCAGTTGGTAGAGCGTCTCGTTTACACCGAGAATGTCGGCGGTTCGAGCCCGTCATCGCCCACCATTTTTATTGGTTACAGTACCCGGATCAGGCGGGTTGCGCGCGCAATCCAGGCCGGGTCCGAAACGATCTGCTGTCGGCTGCCGGCACCAAGTGGCAGCACCTGCAGCTTGCCTGCGCCGCCTTCACCTCCGGCCAATTCCCGCCCGATCAGCCGACCGAACAAGAAGCGACCGGCCAGGCGGGGCACCAAGACATCGCAGTTGAGCGCCTGATTGAAAGAATGGGGAGCAAGCGTCTCGCACCAGATTTCGTCGCCGACCCGGTAATCGCCCAGGCTGGCGCTGACGGTAACCGCCACCAGCCCCGGGGCCGGGCGCGGCGGTGTTAGCGCGGCTGCGCGTCGCGGCGCATAGGCACCGCTAGCGTCCAGGACGGCGGCGACGGCGATATCGCTGTGATCGGGGAGCTTGACCAGATCAGCAGCGGCAACGCCGAGCGCGTCTGCGATGCGGTTAAGCCAGCCGACCGAAACGGTTCGGGTCCCGGTCTCGAGCCGGCCAATTGTTTGTGCTGTCGTCTGCGGGATGCAAGCGCGCGCGACATCATCAAGAGTCATCCCCTTGGCCTGGCGAACTTCGCGGATTGCCGTGATCATCATGCGTCCCCACCAATAACCAAATCGGTTTGTTGTTTCCTACAAACTATCCCTTATGGCAAGCCCGAGCCGTATCTTTAAAACGGAAGGGCCAACAGATGCGTGAATTGGTGGAATGCGGGATCGATGCGACGGGGATCATTAGTCCGTCAGCGGCGAGTACGCGTCGGCGGCGCAGCGTTACCGTCAATGTCGCGGAATCCCCGCTATCCTGGCTGCGGGCGCGCGGGTTGGTCGATAGCCGACAGTTCGAAGCCGGCGAGCGCTTGCGGGCCGATTATGAAACGGCGTCACTTGGTCCCGCTGTAACGATGCGCTGGGAATCCGGCCCGGTGTCGCGCGGCAGGCGCGGGGCTGGCGCGGCAATCGACCCAACTCTGGCACAGATCATGGCCAAACGGCGGTTCGATGCGGCCATCGCCGCGGCGGGACCGGGGCTGGCGGATGTGGCCTGGCGCGTTATTTGCGCAGGCGAGGCGCTGCCGATGGCGGAAAAGGCCCTGGGATGGCCCGTCCGTGCTGGCAAACTGGTCTTGTGTTTGGCCCTGGACCGGATCGCGGCGCACTACCAGCTGCCGTGAGAGGCAGCGTCAAAGGCTGGGCCGCTTGGGCCGCCAAAAAGGGTGATGCCGCATGGACAGTGGCGGTCGGGGCCTGGGCGCGCTAGACACCCGGCCATCGATGCAAAACGGGCAGCAGGCCCGCAACCCAGGAGCGCTGTCATGATTGTCTATGGTTCGACGATTTCGCCCTTCGTTCGCAAAGTGATGGCGTTCGCTGCCGAAAAGGGCCTGGCGTTGACCATCGAGGCGGCCGGGCTGGGGCGTGGCGGGCCTGAATTTGTCGAGTCCAGCCCTTTCGGCAAGATCCCTGGCTTTCGCGATCCGGGAGCCGATGGCGGCAAAGATTTCTGCATTTCGGATTCGACGGCGATCTGCGCCTATCTGGAAGCCAAATATCCCGAACCCAATATGATCCCGGTGGCACCCATCGCGCATGCCCGGACGATCTGGTTCGAAGAATATGCGGATTCGA
The DNA here is from genome assembly GCA_019747165.1 of Sphingomonas sp. GTDB lineage: Bacteria > Pseudomonadota > Alphaproteobacteria > Sphingomonadales > Sphingomonadaceae > Sphingomonas. Next base: position 2,738 of record JAIERC010000208.1, read on the forward strand.
TCTTTTTTGCGAGCGCCGCGAAGATTTTCGTTCACCGGCTGCTCTATCCCAAGATGCTCAAACGGCCCTTTGATGAAGCGATTGCTGCCAATGCTGTAGATGTCGAGTTGCCACCGTTGTTTGACTATCTGGAAGGCGTCATTCCACCGAGCGGCTTTCTAGTCGAAGACCGGATCACGCTGGCCGATCTTGCCGTCTGCAGTCCATTTGTGAACCTGGCGCATACTGAAATGGTGATCGATCCGGCGCGCTGGCCAAAGACTGCTGCCTATGTGAGCGCGATCCTTGCGCGACCGAGCTTCGCCCCGATCGTTGCCGCGGAACGCGCCATGGTCGCTTCACTGGGCTAAAATTTTCAATCGTCGAGAGGGAAGCGATATGCTGAATTACGCGACCGTGGGCTCAAACGACCTGGAAAAGGCCAAGGCCTTTTACGACGCGCTGCTTGAATCGATCGGGATGAAGACGTTCTTCAACC
>JAIERC010000333.1 GCA_019747165.1 Sphingomonas sp.
AAATGTTGCGCAACCGATTCATCGATCAGGCGCAGTTTGATCAGGCATCGGCGGAGCCGATTGGCGCGGTCGTCCGCCAGACCCCCAAATTTGAGCGCGTCGGCGGTTATTTCGTCGAAGAGGTGCGCCGCCAGCTGATCGATAAATTTGGCGAAAATGAAAAGGCCGGTCCCTTCAGCGTCTATTCGGGCGGACTGTGGGTGCGGACGTCGTTCGATACGCGCCTGCAACAATATGCCCAAACCGCGCTGCGGGACGGGTTGCTGCGCTATGATCGCGGTCGGGGTTGGAATGGGCCGCTGGGCCATGTCGATTTAGAGGGCGCGCCGACATCGACGACCAGCGATGAAGAGCCCGTCGCCAAGGCCAGTCAGAATTGGGCGCAGGCACTGGCAAACACTAATATCGGCTTTGATTATGCCGATTGGCGGTCGGCAATTGTGATTGCGCGGACGGGAGATTCATTCTCGATCGGCTTTGCCGATGGAACGACCAGCACGCTCCCCAAATGGGGTGCGCAAATGCCGGTGCGGAATAAGGGCGGGAACGCCTTTGGCGCGATTGTTGTCGGCGATATCATCGCGGTGGCGCCGGAGGCTGGTGTCTATACGCTCCGTTCGGTCCCGCGCGTGTCGGGCGGTATCGTCGTCGAACAACCTCAGACCGGGCGGGTGCTGGCCATGCAGGGCGGGTTTGATTCGCGGCTCGGCTCTTTCAATCGCGCGACCCAGGCGATGCGGCAGCCGGGATCGACGATCAAACCAATCGTCTATTCGGCTGCGCTTGAAAACGGCATGACGCCCAGTTCGATCATCGTTGATGGGCCGTTCTGCGTTTATCAGGGCGCAAGGCTCGGGCAGAAATGCTTCACTAACTTTGGCGGTGGGCGGGGTTCTGGCCCGCATACAATGCGTTGGGGTATCGAACAGTCGCGTAACTTGATGACGGTGAAGGCGGCGTCACAGACCGGTATGGAGCGCGTGGTTGATACAATCGACCGGATGGGCGTGGGCAAATATCCGCCCTTCCTGTCGATCGCGTTGGGCGCAGGCGAAACGACGGTGCAGCGCATGGTCAACGCCTTTTCGATCATTGCCAATCAGGGGCGCGGCCATCCATCAACGCTGATCGATTTCGTGCAGGATCGACACGGCAAGGTGATCTGGCCGGATAATTGGCGCCCCTGCAATCGCTGCAACACGCCGGACTGGAACGGCAAGGCAATGCCGCGTCCGGTGATTCGCGCGCGTCAAGTGATTGATCCGATCACGGCCTATCAGATGGTGCATATTACCGAGGGCGTCATCCAGCGCGGCACGGCCACGGTGTTGCGCGATCTCAACCGGCCGATGATGGGCAAGACGGGGACGTCGACCGGCCCCACCAATGTGTGGTTCATCGGCGGCACCCCGCAGATTATCGCTGGCCTGTATATCGGCTATGATAAGCCAGTCAGCTTGGGCGGCTATGCGCAGGGCGGCACGATTGCTGCGCCGATTTTCAAGCAATTTGCCGAAAAGGCTTATGACGGCCTGCCGCCTATTCCTTTTCGGGCACCGCCGGGCGTGCGGCTGGTGCGGGTTGATCGCGCATCGGGCAAGCAGGTCTATGGTGCCTGGCCCAGCGATGATCCCAAGGCGGCGGTAATTTGGGAAGCATTCAAGCCGGAAAGCGAACCGCGCCGCAACGTGGCACAGGCCGATGATGCCGCGTTGCAGCGCGAAGCTAAGCCTGCGCGCCGTGCGGCAACGCAAAGCGACAGCGATTTCTTGCAAAGACAGGGTGGAATCTACTAGCGCCAAGCGTGTCGCGTCATCAGATTAGTGTCATGCCGGCGAAAGTCGGGGTCTTCCGAAAACACGGATGACGTCTGCATTTGCTGGCAGGATGCATCAGGAAAAGGTTCATTCAATGCGCGCTGAGGCGCAAGCCCATGTCGACAGCATTAACGAGGCGCTGGCGTTGCTCCGCCGGTTCCTCGATTGGGACCGTGCGCTGCGTCGGCTCGATGAGCTGAATGCGCGCGTGGAAGACCAGGCACTGTGGAATGATCCCAAGGCCGCGCAGGAGGTGATGCGCGAACGCCGTCGGCTCGACGAGGCGATCACCGCGACGCGCGCAATCGAAACCGAGCTCGCCGATACCGTCGAGCTGATGGACATGGCCGAGGCCGAGGGCGACACCGGCATGGTCGATGATGGCGTGGCCGGCCTCGCCGCGCTGTCGCTCCGTGCCAATGAGGACAAGATCAAGGCGCTGCTGGCGGGTGAGGCCGACGCAAACGACACTTATATCGAGGTCAACGCGGGCGCGGGCGGCACTGAAAGCCAGGATTGGGCGGGGATGCTCAGCCGCATGTATACGCGCTGGGCCGAACGGCGCGGCATGAAGGTCGAACTGATCGACCAGCATTCAGGCGAGCAGGCCGGGATCAAGTCCGCCACATTGCTGCTGAAGGGCGAAAACGCTTACGGCTATGCCAAGACCGAAAGCGGCGTCCATCGGCTGGTGCGGATCAGCCCCTATGACAGCGCGGCGCGGCGGCACACCAGCTTTGCGAGCGTCTGGGTCTATCCGGTGATCGACGACAATATCGAAGTTGAGTATAATGAGAGCGATCTGCGGATCGACACCTATCGCGCGTCGGGCGCGGGTGGGCAGCACATCAACACCACTGATTCGGCGGTGCGCATCACGCATATCCCGACCGGCATCGTCGTCCAGTGCCAGAACCAGCGATCGCAGCACAAGAACAAGGCAGAGGCGTATAACCAGTTGCGTGCGCGGCTGTACGAGCGCGAACTCGCGATTCGGGAAGCGGCGGCGAATGCTGAGAATGACAGCAAGACCGACATTGGCTGGGGCCACCAGATCCGATCCTATGTCTTGCAACCCTATCAGATGGTGAAGGATCTGCGCACCGGCGTCGTCTCGACCGCACCCGGCGACGTGCTCGACGGTGCGCTTGATCCGTTCATGGCGGCGGCGCTGTCGCAGCGCGTGACTGGCGAGACGGTTGAGGTTGACGATGTCGACTAGGCGGCGCGCCCGCGTGTTGCTGGTTGGGCTGGCCGGACTCGGCTTGCTTGCGGCCTGCGATGCCGGGCTTGGCTCTCAATCGGGCAGCGCCCGCAACGCAGACGGATTTCCGGCGGCGGATCGCCCGGTTGCGCATATCGTCTCGTCACGCTGGTCGACCGAGGAAGCGCGCGACCGCAAGAATG
>JAIERC010000139.1 GCA_019747165.1 Sphingomonas sp.
CCCGGATGCGGATGCGCCAGATTGACGATCCTTTGCTTGCCGAGCGGATGCATGATCTTGAGGATCTGTCGAACCGGTTGTTGCGGATCGTCTCCGGCCAGATGGGTACCGCGGCGCAAATGGGGCTGCGTGCCGATACGATTCTTGTCGCGCGCAATTTGGGGCCGGCCGAGCTGCTCGAATATGATCGGCGGCGGTTAAAGGGCGTGATTCTGGAGGAAGGATCGCTCACCGCGCATGTCACGATCGTCGCGCGCGCCATGGGTGTGCCGGTGCTGGGGCGCGTCAAGGATGTTCGTCGGCTGATCGGTGAAGGCGACGTGCTGTTGCTTGATGTCACTGACGGGTCGGTCTTTGCGCGGCCGTCGCCGCTGATCGAGGAATCGTTTGAAGGCAAGCTGCTGCTGAGCCAGAAGCGTCGCGCCTCTTTTGCGGCGCTGCGCGATGTGCCGCCGACAACGCTTGATGGCAGCCGGATGACGTTGATGGTCAATGCCGGGCTGCGCGACGATGTCGCTGCTCTCGACCTGACGGGCGCCGACGGGATCGGGTTGTTCCGCACGGAATTTCAGTTCCTCGTTTCAGCGACGCTGCCGCAGCGCGAACGCCAGCAACGGCTTTACCGCGACGTGCTGGAGGCAGCGGGCGACCGGCCAGTGATTTTCCGCACCGTCGATATCGGCGGCGACAAGGCGCTGCCCTATCTGAAGGACGATGCCGGCGATGAGGAGAACCCGGCCATGGGTTGGCGCGCGATTCGACTGGCGCTTGAACGTGACGGGCTGATGAAGGCGCAGGCGCGTGCGCTGATCGAGGCGGCGGCAGGGCGGACGCTGAATGTGATGTTCCCGATGGTGTCCGAACCCTGGGAATTTGATGAGGCCCAAGCCCTGTTCGAAGCACAGCGGGCCTGGATCGCCTCCCGCCAGCGCAAATTGCCGACGTTGATCCGCTATGGCGCAATGCTTGAGGTGCCGGCGCTCGCCGAGATGCTCGATGTGCTGCTGCCCCGGCTCGATTTCCTGTCGATCGGGACCAATGACCTGACGCAATTTCTGTTCGCTGCTGATCGCGCCAACCCCAAGCTGGCCGAACGCTATGATTGGCTGAGCCCTGCGATCCTGCGCTTCCTCGCCCGGGTGGTGGCGCCGACGCGTGCAGCGGGCGTTGATCTGGCGGTGTGCGGCGAAATGGGCGGGCGGACGCTGGAGGCGATGGCGCTGATCGGGCTGGGGATCGAGCGATTGTCGATCACCCCGGCGGCGGTTGGCCCGGTCAAGGCGATGATTCGCTCGCTTGATCGCGCGCGCTTGATGACGGACATGGCACAAATGCTCGCGCGCCCGCCACGCGATATGCGCGCGGCGCTTGCCAGTTGGGCCAGCGATAATAATGTCGAGTTGAGCTGATGCAGAGCCGAGTCGCTCGATCGTGCGTTGACAGCGTTTGGGGGCTTTGGAACATGGCGATTACCAACCATCCCAGGCGGAGAAGAGCATGACCGGATCCGATCTTGGCGAGGAGGCAACGCTTTTTCCCAAAACGCCAGGGGAACGCCTGCGGGAATATCGTGAATCGCAAGGGCTTACCCTGGCCGAGGTGGCGGCGCGGACACGTGTGCCGCTGCGCCATCTGGAAGCGATCGAACAATCGAATTTTTCAGGTCTGCCGTCGCACACGTATTCGGTGGGCTTTGCCAAGGCTTATGCTCGCGCGATCGGCATGGATGAGGTGCCAATTGCCCGCGACGTCCGCAACCAGGTCGATCAGGTCCATCGTCCGCCCGAATATCAGCCCTATGAAATGCAGGACCCGCGCCGCCAGCCGCCCAAGGGCGTTGCTTTGGCGGGCGCGGCGATTGCCGTACTGGTGCTGATCGCAGTCGGCCTGTGGTATGGTACGACGCTGTTTCGCGGCGATGGCCAGCCGGTTGCGAGCGCCCCTGCGCCGACAATCACGCCCGAACCCGTCGCCGCTGCGCCAACGCCTGCTGAGGCCCCGTCGGTTGGCCATGTGACGTTGACGGCCAGCGACATCGTTTGGCTGCGTGTCTATGATGCTGATGGAAAATCGCTGTTCGAAAAAGAAATGCAGCCCGGCGAACGGTATGATGTGCCGGTTGATGCCAATCGACCGATGATCAATGTCGGCAGACCGGACAAGCTGCAGGTCACCGTCAATGGATCGACCGTGCCGCCGCTGGGCGATGGCGCGCGGGCGATCAAGGACGTCGTTATCAGTGCCGAAGCCTTGCTGGCGCGCGGCGCGGAGGGCGCTGCCGCCGTCCTTTTGACAACGCCGGATACGACCGCGACGACAGCGCCTCCTCGCCGGCGCGCGCCGACCCGATCGTCCAATCGCCGCCCAACGGCTGAGCCCGCCGTCGAGACGCCAGCAACGATCCAGGCACCGCCTACCGCCGCACCGGTTACCCCGTCGCCCCCAACCGGGACGGCACCTGCCCCGTAAACGGTATCTACAAGGCTGGCGACAAAGCCGTTCTGTCCGCTATACCCCCTGTATCAAGTGGTGCGTGGGGAGTGAAATGCGGACAAAGTTGATCAGAATTGCCTTGCTGGCCGGGCTCTCGCTCAGTTCGACCGCAGCCTTGGCGCAAAGCTCGATTGATGGCCGGGTCGATCGGCTGGAGCGGGAAATGCGCGCGGTGCAGCGCAAGGTGTTTCCAGGCGGCAATGGCCAGTATTTTCCGCCTGATATCAGTCCGCAGCAGGGCAATCCCACGCCAGCGCCAGGCTCGCCTGCGTCTACCCCTGTGGCCGATCTTAACGGGCGGGTCAGCGCGCTCGAAGGGCAATTGGCGACGATGACGGGCCAGATCGAACAGTCCCTATATAAGCTGATGCAGTTTGAAGAGGCGTTCTCCGCCTATCGCCGATCGACCGATGCCCGGCTAAAGGCGCTGGAGGATGGCGCGGCATCGACTGGCGGGTCGGCGAGCACCGGCCCGTCTGCCCCGATCGGGCCGAGCGCAAACAGCGTCACCAGCGCTGGCGCGGTGACCGCCAAGCCTGCGCCGGTTGCCAAGCCGACGGCGTCTGCCACCACGACAATCAACGATCCCGCGCGGGCGCGACTGGTCGCGGCAGTAGAAAAACCGATGACCGCCGATCCTGCTGATGACGGTTACGTCTATGGCTATCGGCTGTGGCAGGCAAAGCTTTACCCAGAGGCGCAGGCAGCGCTGAAGCAGGTCGTCGCCAAATATCCCACGCATCGCCG
>JAIERC010000253.1 GCA_019747165.1 Sphingomonas sp.
GCCCTGATCGGTGGCGGCGCCGTGCATGTCACCGAATCGGCCCAACCACGCCACGCCTATGTCAAAAAAGCGCATGTGAAGCGCGTCGTGCGCTCGGTCGCGCGCCGGTCGGCAACCCGGGTGCGCCGCGTCGTCACGCAAACAACGGCAGCTTGCCCGCCTGCCGTGATCACCGTCGCCAGCCAGGGCACGCCAGTCCCCCTGCCGCCACCCTATCTCGGCTCCAGCGGTGAATTTCCCGTTGTCTCAAGTAGCGGTGGCGGCGGTGCAGGCCCCATCCTGATCGGCGGCAGCGGCGGTTTTGGTGGCGGTGGTTTCTTTGCCGGTGGATTCTTTGGCGGCGGTGGTGGCGGCGGCGGTGGCAACATCGTCATTTCATCGACATCGAGCACCAGCGGCGGATCGACGTCGTCAGGGGCATCATCGGGTGCCACGTCGTCGGGCGCGACGTCGTCCGGCACCACGTCTTCTGGTACAACCTCTTCTGGCACCACCTCCTCGGGCACGACCGGGTCCAGCGGGGTAATCATCAATATTTCGTCGACATCCAGCGGATCAATCTCCAGCGGCGGGACATCGACCAGTACTGGCGGGTCGTCCACTGGCGGATCCTCCACCGGGGGATCCTCCACCAGCACCGGGGGATCATCAACCGGCGGATCGTCGACCAGCACGGGCGGATCGTCCACCGGCGGGTCATCGACGAGCACGGGAGGATCATCCACAAGCACAGGTGGGTCGTCGACAAGCACGGGCGGTTCTTCAACCAGCACATCAAGCGGCGGCAGCGGTGGCAGTGGCGGCAGCGGTGGATCGTCGACCAGCAGCTCGACCAGCACGGGCGGGCTATCGACCAGCACCACCTCGTCGACTGGCGGCTCATCGACCAGCAGCAGCAGCAATGTCGCCTCCTCATCGAGCAGCAACGTTGCCTCTTCAAGCTCGACAAGTTCGAGCAGCAATGTCGCCTCGTCGAGCAGCACCAGCTCGAGCGGCTTCAGCACGAGCAGCACCGGTTTCAGCACCAGCAATGGCATGACCACCAGCGGCATGACGACCAGTGGCATGACCAGCAGCGGCATGACGAGCAGCGGCGGACCGCCCACGCCCGTCCCCGCGCCGCCGATGGTGCTGCTATTTGGTGCCGCCGCCGCCGCCCTAGTCGGTCGCAAGCGCTTCGCCAAAAAGGCAGCACCGCCCGCCACCGACGCGTGACGCCAGCGACGGGAGTCGTTCAGCCCCCGTCGGACAGTGCTCGGTGCTTGCGCGGTGCGCAGCGGCCCGCCATAGCCTGCGGCCATGCACGATATCCGCTTCATCCGCGACAACCCGCACGCCTTTGACGCCAGCCTTGCCCGGCGCGGCCTTGAGCCGGTTGCCGCTTCCCTGGTTGCGCTCGACGAACGCCGCCGCGCGCTGATCACCGAAGCGCAATTGGGCCAGGCGCGCCGCAACGAAGCCTCCAAGGCGATCGGCGCGGCGATGGCCAAGGGTGACAAAGATGTGGCCGAAGCGCTGAAGGCCGAGGTTGCAGCCTTGAAGGAGCGGATGTCCGCGCTCGAAACCCAGGAAAAGCTGCTCGGCGATCAATTGCTAACCGCGCTGGCTATCATCCCCAACCTCCCCGCCGCCGATGTGCCCGAAGGCGCGAGCGAGGAAGACAATAAAGAGGTCGCCCGCTGGGGCACGCCGCGTGCTTTCGACTTCGCGCCGAGGGAACACGCCGACCTCGCCCCAGCCCTCGGGATGGATTTCGAAACCGGCACGCGGCTTTCGGGCACGCGTTTCACCTTCCTGCGTGGACACATGGCGCGCCTGCACCGCGCGCTCGGCCAGTTCATGCTTGATGTGCAGACGCGCGAGCATGGCTATGAAGAATGTAACCCGCCGGTACTGGTCAAGGATGCGGCGATGTATGGCACTGATAAGCTGCCGAAGTTTGCGGGCGACAGTTTTTTTGCAGCCGACATGAGCACTCGGTCCGACTTGTTCTGGAATTCGATGCCGCCCGACTTCGAAGCTCGGATGGACGACACAAAGCAAGGGGAGTTCAGGCCAGCATTAGAAGCGATGCTTGATAACGCCGATACTGCCGAGCAGTTTTGGCTCATCCCCACATCCGAAGTCTCCCTCACCGCCAGCGTCATGGGCGAATTGCTCGACGAAAGCGCCCTCCCCATGCGCCTTACCGCGCTCACCTTGTGCTTCCGCTCCGAAGCAGGCGCGGCAGGGCGTGACACGCGCGGCTTCATCCGCCAGCACCAGTTCGAAAAGTGCGAGCTGGTCAGCATCGTTCGCCCCGAAGATTCCGAAACCGAGCACCAGCGCATGGTCCGCGCGGCCGAGACGATCCTGGAGCGCCTGAACCTGCCCTATCGCAAGCTTTTGCTCTGCACCGGCGACATGGGCTTCGGCGCGCGAAAAACCTATGATCTTGAGGTCTGGCTGCCCGGACAGGGCGCTTACCGCGAGATATCCTCCTGTTCGAACACTGGCGATTTTCAGGGCCGCCGCATGAACACCCGCTACCGCGTCGCGGGCGAGCAGAAGAAAACCGAGTTCGTCCACACCCTCAACGGCTCCGGTCTGGCCGTCGGTCGCACCTTGGTGGCGGTGCTCGAAAATTACCAGAATGAAGACGGCAGCGTCACGGTACCAGGGGCGCTGCTGCCCTATATGGGCGGCATCACCCAATTGGAACCACAACGCTGATGCGCATCTTGCTCACCAATGATGATGGCTATCACGCGCCAGGCCTGAAAGTGCTGGAGGCGATTGCAGCGACTTTGTCCGACGATGTCTGGATCGTCGCCCCGGCAGACGAGCAATCCGGCGCTGGCCATTCGCTCACTCTCACCCGCCCGCTGCGCGTCCGCAAACACGGCGAAAAGCGCTTTGCCGTCGCGGGCACGCCGACCGATGCGGTGATGATGGCGCTGGCCAAGATCATGAAGGACAGTCCACCCGACCTGATCCTGTCCGGCGTCAATCGCGGCGCCAATCTGGCTGAGGACGTGACCTATTCGGGCACCGTTTCCGCCGCCATGGAAGGCGCGCTGGCCGGGGTGCGATCGATCGCGCTGAGCCAGGTCTATGCGCGCGAGGGCATGGGCGATGTCGTGCCGTTCGATGCGGCGCAGGCCTGGGGGGAGAAAGTGCTCCGCCCGCTGATCGATGCGCCGCTGGCGCCGCGCACGCTGATCAACATCAATTTTCCCGCGCTGGCTGCCGACAAGGTGCTCG
>JAIERC010000422.1 GCA_019747165.1 Sphingomonas sp.
CCATCGAGAAATATCTGGGCAGCGATTACCGCGTGCTCGCCAGCTATGGCCATGTCCGCGATCTGCCCGCGAAGGACGGATCGGTCGATCCCGACCATGATTTCGCGATGGAATGGGAAAATTACGCTGACAAAGCCAAGCAGCTCAAGGCGATTACCGATCTCGCCAAAACCGCCGACCGCCTGATCCTCGCGACCGACCCTGACCGCGAAGGCGAGGCGATTTCGTGGCACGTCCAGGAAGTGCTGCGCGCCAAGAAAGCCCTGCCCAAGGACGTCCAGCGCGTCACCTTCAACGCGATCACCAAGGCGACGGTGACCGAGGCGATGAAGCACCCGCGTGAACTCGATACCGATTTGATCGATGCCTATCGCGCCCGCCGCGCACTCGATTATCTCGTCGGCTTCACGCTGTCTCCGGTGCTGTGGCGCAAGCTGCCCGGCGCGAAATCGGCGGGGCGGGTGCAATCGGTGGCGCTCCGGCTGATTGTCGAGCGCGAGCGCGAAATCGATGTGTTCCGCCCGCAGGAATATTGGTCGGTCACCGCCGATATGGAGCATGACGGCACGCCCTTCACCACACGGTTGACCAAATGGCGCGGCGACAAGATCGATCGCCTGACGATCGGCAAGGAAGGCGACGCACTCGCCGCCAAGGCTGATGTCGAGGCGGGCCGCTTCGCTGTCGCCTCGGTCGAAACCAAGCCCGCCACGCGCAACCCGCCACCGCCCTTCACGACCTCGACGCTGCAGCAAGAGGCGGCGCGCAAGCTCGGCTTCTCGGCCGATCACACAATGCGGATCGCGCAGAATCTCTACGAGGACGGCGCGATCACCTATATGCGCACCGATGGCGTGCAAATGGACGGCAGCGCGATTTCTGCGGCGCGGCTGGCGGTCGCGAACCGCTATGACGCGAGCTATGTGCCCGACAAGCCACGTCAGTATCAGACCAAGGCCAAGAATGCGCAGGAAGCGCATGAAGCCATCCGCCCGACCGATTTCGGCAAGGATAAAACCGGTTCGGGCGATCATGCCCGGCTGTACGAGCTGATCTGGAAGCGCGCCCTCGCCAGCCAGATGGCGTCCGCGCGGATGGAGCGCACCACGATCGAGCTCGTCGATGGCAGCGGCCAGCACGGGCTGCGGGCGACCGGTCAGGTCGTGCTCTTCCCCGGCTATCTCGCGCTGTACGAGGAAGGCAGTGATGACACCGCCGATGAGGAAGCGCGCCGCCTGCCGCGAATGCGCGAAGGGGATGCGCCCGCCAAAAAGGCGGTGAATGCCGAACAACATTTCACGCAGCCGCCGCCGCGTTTTTCCGAAGCGAGCCTCGTCAAGCGGCTGGAGGAACTCGGCATCGGCCGCCCGTCCACTTATGCGTCGATCATCAAAACGCTCAAGGACCGGGCCTATGTCCGCGTCGAAAAGAACCGCTTCTTCGCTGAGGAGAGCGGGCGGCTGGTAACGGCGTTCCTCGAACGCTTTTTCGAGAAATATGTCGGCTATGATTTCACGGCGGGCCTTGAAGACGAGCTCGACGAGGTATCGGGTGGGCGCGCGCAGTGGCAAGCAGTGCTCGATGCCTTTTGGAAGGATTTCAAGCCACGCACGACCGAGGTGATGGACTTCAAACCCTCCGAAGTGACGGCCGAACTCGACCAATTCCTCGAGCCCTATCTGTTTCCGGTGAAGGAAGACGGGTCCGATCCTCGCCTCTGCCCCAATTGCCATGTCGGGCGGCTAGCGCTGCGCGGCGGCAAATTCGGGGCGTTCGTTGCCTGCTCCAACTATCCCGAATGCAAATATACTCGCCGCTTTGCCCAGCCGGGCGGCGGCGAGGGCGATGATACCGGGCCCGAAGTGCTCGGCACCGATCCCGAGAGCGGGCTTGAGGTATCGAAGCGATCGGGGCGGTTTGGGCCTTACGTCCAGCACCGCCTCAATCGGGCGCTATGGCCCCTATCTGGCGCATAACGGCAAATATGGGCGGCTGACCTCAACCGCTGACGTGTTCGAAACCGGCATGAACGCCGCCGTGGTGAAACTCGCCGAAGCGGCAGCCGGTGGCGGACGGCCGCAGCGCGGCGCTCAAGCGCCGTTGAAGGTGCTGGGCGCACATCCGCGGACCGAGCTGGAGATCAAGCTGATGGAGGGCCGATTCGGTCCCTATGTCACCGACGGCACCACCAACGCGACCATCCCCAAGACGATCGACAAGGATGCACTGACGCTGGAGGAAGCCGCCCAACTGATCGACGCGCGCGCAGCGGCAGCCCCGGCGAAAAAGGGCAAGAAGCCAGCAAAGAAAGCGGCGGCGAAAAAGGCGCCAGCGAAAAAAACAGCGGCGAAGAAACCGGCGGCGAAGAAGGACGCTATGGTGTGAGCCAAAAGCTTTCCATTCAGGGGAGGGCCTCTCGAATCCGTAAACCCAGTCCGTGTCTGTTCAGGGCACGTCCGAAGCGCCACGCGCATCCGGACGGGACCATGGCGTGAGTCAGCCCAAAATTGGCCCGAGCACCGTCACCGCCAGCCACCCCGCCATCCCCAGTAGGATCAGCAGCGTCCCGACAATGCCGATCGATCGTGCCGGTCCCGGTGGCCCTGGCGGGTTGAACAGGCCGATGGCGTTAAGGGCGCGGGTAACGACAAAGCCCGCCGCCAGCCCTGCCAAAATCGTGAAATTGACACCACTCGCTTCGAGCAGGCCAATCAGCGTGATGCCGATCGGCATATATTCGGAAAGATTGCCATGCGCCCGGATCGAGGAGGTCAGGTCCTGATGCCCATGGTCGCCAAAGGCGGCGCTATATTTCATCCGCAGACGGATGGTGTTGAGCGCGAGCATGACCAGCATCATGGCAAGGGCCGACGCTGTCAGTGCTGTAATGATCAAATGCATGGCCGTTCCCCGCTCTTCAGGGAACCGAACTAGTCGCATTGTGTGCCCTGGTAAATCAGGGCAGCAAATCAACCGCAAGATTCAGGCAGCACGTCGGCTTGTTGCCTGCAGGAAAGCGCGCGCGGCGCGCTGTGCCTCGGCGATCTCGCGCGCGGTCATGTCTTCGGCAATATCAGCGCGGCATTGTTGCGCTGCCTCACTGCCGCTCACCGCCGCCAGATTGAACCATTTATGCGCTTCGATCAGGTCGATACCAACCCCGGCTGACCCGGTCGAATAGATGATGCCCAGATCATAACAGGCGTTGAAATCACCCCGCGCCGCATCGGCGATCCGGCTTTCG
>JAIERC010000369.1 GCA_019747165.1 Sphingomonas sp.
ATGTCGAGACGCTCTATGGCAGCAATAACCACCACATCGCCGAAGCCGCGTTCAAGGGGCTGGCGCGCGCGCTGCGTGAGGCGGTGGAGATTGACCCGCGCAAGGCCGGGAGCATCCCGAGCACCAAGGGCAGTCTGTAGATGAGCGGGCGAATCGCGCTGATCGATTATGGCGCGGGCAATCTCCATTCGGTGGCGAACGCGCTAAAGGCGGCGGGCGCTACGTCGATCGACATTACTTCGAATGCGGCGGTGGTCGCCTGCGCCGACCGGATCGTGCTGCCGGGTGTCGGCGCCTATGGCGCGTGCGCCAGTGCGCTACGCGCCGTTCGCGGGATGACCGAGGCGCTGAATGTCCGTGTGCTGGGCGGCGGGGTGCCATTTCTGGGAATTTGCGTCGGCATGCAGCTAATGGCGGAGGCGGGCGAGGAATTTGGCACACATGCCGGGCTTGGCTGGATTCGCGGAACAGTGCGGCCGCTTACGCCGACCGATCCCAGCGCCAAGGTGCCGCATATGGGGTGGAACGACGTCGTGCCCGCCGTGCCCCACCCGCTGATCGAGCCGGGTGAAGCCTATTTCCTCCACAGCTTCGGTTTTGAAAGTGATCGGGAGGGCGAAGGCGTCGTCGCGACCACCGCACATGGCGGCGCAGTGACGGCGGCGATTGGCCGCGACAATATGCTGGGCGTGCAGTTCCACCCTGAGAAGAGCCAGCGTTATGGGCTGGCACTACTGGAAAGGTTTTTGGCATGGCGGCCGTGACCCAAAAATTCCTCCCCCTGCTTGGCTGGGGGAGGGGGGCCACGCGCAGCGTGGTGGAGGGGCTATCCTCCGCCTGCCAAGCGCTCCTGCCCCTCCACCATTCGCTTCGCGAACGGTCCCCCTCCCCGAGCAAGCTCGGGGAGGATTTATGAGCCTCATCGTCTTTCCTGCCATCGACCTCAAGGCGGGCCAGGTCGTCCGCCTGGCCGAGGGCGATATGGACCGCGCAACCGTTTACGGCGACGATCCTGCCGCGCAGGCAATGATCTTTGCCAATCAGGGCGCGGAATATCTCCACGTCGTCGATCTCGATGGGGCGTTTGCGGGCGCCTCGGTCAATGGCGAGGCGGTGAAGGAAATAGTCGAGCGCTTTCCAGGCCATGTCCAATTGGGCGGCGGCATCCGTGACCGGGCGGGGATCGAGCAGTGGTTTGATCTGGGCGTTTCGCGGGTGGTGATCGGCACCGCGGCGCTCGAAAACCCCGAACTGGTGCGCGCGGCGGCACGCGACTTTCCGGGCGGGATCGTGGTGGCGGTGGATGCCAAGGACGGCATGGTCGCGACCAAGGGCTGGGCCGATGTGTCGACGGTGGAAGTCGTCGATATGGCCCGGCGCTTCGAGGATGCGGGCGTCGCGGCGCTGTTGTTCACCGATGTCGGGCGTGACGGCATGCTCAAAGGTGCCAATATCGAGGCAACGGTCGATCTCGCCCGCGCGGTACGGATTCCGGTGATCGCGAGCGGCGGGGTGAAGGGCATTGCCGATATTCACATCCTCGCGCTGCACGCGCGCGACGGGATTGAAGGCGTCATTACCGGACGCGCTTTGTACGACGGACGGCTCGATCTGGCGGCGGCGCTGAGCGTGGCGGCGGCGGCTTAACATGACCGTCCGTGCCCGCGTCATTCCCTGTCTCGACGTCGCCAATGGGCGCGTCGTCAAGGGGGTGAACTTTGTTGATCTGAAGGATGCTGGTGACCCGGTCGAGCAAGCGCGGGCCTATGATGCGGCAGGCGCCGACGAACTGTGCTTCCTCGATATCACCGCCAGCCATGAGGACCGGGGCACGATTCTCGACGTCGTACGGCGGACAGCGGAAGTGTGCTTCATGCCGCTCACCGTCGGTGGCGGGGTGCGGACGGCGGAGGATGCGCGCGCGCTGCTACTGGCAGGCGCAGACAAGGTCGCGGTCAATTCCGCCGCCGTGTCACGCCCTGAAGTGGTGGCGGACATTGCCGACCGCTTCGGTAGCCAGTGCTGCGTTGCCTCGGTCGATGCGCGGCAAGTCGAGCCTGGGCGCTGGGAGGTCTTCACCCATGGCGGCAGGCGGGCGACCGGCATCGATGCGGTCGAACACGCGCTGCGGCTCGCAGAACTGGGCGCAGGCGAATTGCTGGTCACCTCGATGGACCGCGACGGGACACGATCAGGCTATGACCTCGCGCTGATCCGCCTGATCGCCGATCAGGTCCGCGTGCCCGTGGTGGCATCGGGCGGTGTTGGCGGGCTGGCCGATTTGGTCGCGGGCATTACCCAGGGGCATGCGAGCGCCGTGCTTGCGGCGTCGATCTTCCATTTCGGCGAGGCCAGCATTGCCGATGCGCACGCCGCGCTCGCAGCGGCGGGGGTGCCGGTCCGGACGCCGGTACATAGCTGATGTTCGTCACCCTGAACGTGTTTCAGGGTCCACTTCGCCCACGAAACGCGAACCTTTTTGCGCAGCGGATGCTGAAACAAGTTCAGCATGACGGAGAGTTTTAACGGATCGTGGCTATCGTCAGCCGATGCGCTTCCTCTTGCTTCTCGCCTTCGCATCACCCGCCTTCGCCGCACACACTGGCGTCGTCCACCCGCGCACCGCACCGGAGCTGTCTGACATCGCCCTGTTCGTGATGGCCGCCGCAGGTGTGTGGGTCGTTCGTCGCGCGATGCGGGCGCGCCTTGCCAAAACCCGCAGTGGCCAAGCGAAGGATTGACGCAAAGGCGTTGCTGGGCCAGCCCTTATCGCATGGCCGAAGACTTCCTCACCACGCTCGAATCGGTGATCCGCAGCCGACAAGGCGCGGACCCTACGACAAGCTACACCGCCAAGCTGTTTGCCGCCGGGCGCGCCAAGATCGCGCAGAAAGTGGGCGAGGAAGCGGTCGAAACCGTCATCGCCTCGCTTGGTGATGACCAGGCAGCGCTGGTCGGCGAGGCGACCGATTTGATGTTCCACCTGCTCGTCCTGCTCGCCGATGCTGGCCTCAGCCTCGACGATATCCGCGCAGAGATGCGCCGCCGCGAAGGCGTGTCGGGCATCGACGAAAAAGCGGCCCGAAAGGAATAGCCCATGCCCATCGACGCTACCCAACCCTATGGCGACCAGAACATCTTCGCCAAAATCCTGCGCGGCGAGATCCCGTCAAAGCGGGTCTATGAAGATGACTTCGCCATCGCATTCCATGACATCAACCCGCAAGCGCCAACGCATCTGCTGGTGATCCCGCGCGGGGCCT
>JAIERC010000323.1 GCA_019747165.1 Sphingomonas sp.
GCACGCGCGACCGGCTGGCGCTGATCGGCCGCAATGGGGCGGGCAAGACGACGCTGCTCAAGCTGATCGGCGGGCGTATTGAGGCCGATGAGGGACGACGCACCATCGTGCCCGGCACGCGCGTGATCCTGTTGGAACAGGACCCGCAAGTCACTGGCTTTGCCACGCTGGAAGATTTTGTGCTGGCCGGCAACGACGCTCCGGAAAAGCATGAGGCAGAGGCAATCGCCGATCAGCTCGGCATCGACCTGGGCCGCGAAGCCGCGAGCGCCTCTGGCGGGGAGCGGCGCCGCGCCGCCATTGTGCGCGCGCTGGCGCAGGACCCCGATGTGCTGCTGCTCGACGAACCGACCAATCATCTCGACATTGCCGCTATCGAATGGCTCGAAAACTGGCTGGCGCGATTTCGCGGCGCCTTTGTCGTCATCAGCCATGATCGCACCTTCCTGACACGGCTGACCAAACAGACTTTGTGGCTTGATCGCGGCGCTATCCGCCGGGCCGAAGTTGGCTTTGGCGGGTTCGAAGCATGGACCGAACAGGTCTATGCTGAAGAAGCGCGCAATGCCGAACGGCTCGATGCCAAGCTGAAGCTTGAGGAACATTGGCTGTTGCGCGGCGTGACCGGGCGGCGGCGACGCAACCAGGGGCGGCTCGCCAAGCTGAAGGAAATGCGCGCGACGCGGGCGGCGATGCTGGGGCCGCAAGGCGCCGCCAACCTCTCGATCGGCAATGACGATGTCCGCACCAAAACGGTGATCGACGCCAAGGGCGTGACCAAGAAATCAAGCTGCTGACCGGCGAAATCGCGCCCGATATCGGCCATATCCGCCTGGCCAAGACGCTGGACGGGGTGATCATCGATCAGCAGCGCAGCCTGATGTCGCCGGAAAAAACGGTGCGCGACGTATTGTGCGACGGCGGCGAATGGATCGAAGTGCAGGGCGTCAAAAAGCACATTGCGGGCTATCTGAAGGAATTCCTGTTCGATCCGAACATGACCGAGGCGCGGATCGCAACCTTGTCCGGTGGCGAACGGTCGCGCCTGCTGCTGGCGCGCGAATTTGCCCGGCCCTCTAACTTGCTCGTGCTCGACGAGCCGACCAATGACCTCGATCTCGAAACGCTTGATCTGCTGCAGGAAGTGATCGGCGATTATGACGGCACTGTTCTGATCGTCAGCCATGATCGCGATTTCCTTGACCGGACCGTGACGATCACGCTGGGGCTCGACGGCAGCGGCCATGTCGATGTCGTGGCCGGTGGCTATGAAGAATGGGAGCGTCAGCGCAGTCAACGCGAGCAGCCCAAACGGCCGGTCACCAACAAGGCCAACCCGGTAACGCCAACGCCGCCGCCCGCGCCCCGCGCCAAGCTGAGCTATAAGGATCAGCGCGATTATGATCTGCTGCCCAAGCGGATCGAGGAGATGGAAAAGGCGATCGCCCGCAACGAAGCGCTGCTCGCTGATCCCAATCTCTATACACGCGATTTCGCTCGGTTCGAAGCGCTCACAAAGGCCATTGAACGCGAGCGCGCGGAGAAGGAAGCGGCGGAACTACGCTGGCTGGAATTAGCGGAACAGCTCGAAGCGCTGGGGTAGCAATCGCGTCGTTCACGCCCCCAAGGTGGTGAGTAGCGCCCGCGCTTCTGCGCGATTGGGGAAGCGCGGATCGGCAAGCGCGCGGTCGATATCGGCGCGGGCGGCCAGTTTGTCGCCCAGTTCTGCCTCCACCTGGGCGATGTGCCAGCGCAAACCGGCATGGCGCGGGGCGATCGACACGGCC
Source organism: Sphingomonas sp. (assembly GCA_019747165.1). GTDB lineage: Bacteria > Pseudomonadota > Alphaproteobacteria > Sphingomonadales > Sphingomonadaceae > Sphingomonas. Next base: position 1,788 of record JAIERC010000323.1, read on the forward strand.
TTGCGCATTAGTTCCAGCGCGGCCTTGTCTTCGCCGGCCTGGAACAATGCCCAGCCAAATGCATCAGTAGTGGCCGGGTTGAGCGGGGCCAGCCGATAGGCCGCCGCAGCATAAAGCCGCGCGCTATCGACATCATCGGCACCGGCATAAGCGAGTCCAAGTTCGGCGAGCAACGCGGCATCGCGATTGCCGATCTGGGCGCGCAATCCCTCCAGCGTCGTAATGGCGGCATCCCAGTCGCCACTGGCGATTTGCCAATGGCCGGTCAGCCGTCGCGCGACGATGTTTTGCGGATTTTGCGATAGGAATAGCGCCAGCACCGTCGCGGCCTTTTCCCGATCACCGGCACGATCAAGCGCCTCGACCGAGCGGAGCATCGTTGCTTCGTCGAACCGCAGATTGGCGGCACGGGCATAGGCGCTGGCCGCGGCATCGAACCGCTTCATTGTCATCAACGTATCCCCGACAAGCAGATACGCCTGCGGCGCGCCGGGGAACAGCCGGGCCAGCCGTTGTGCTTCAGCGAGCGCGTTCGCGGCCTGGCCATTATCGATCAGCCCGCGAATATAGGTAACCGCTGCGATCGGGTCATCAGGGGTGCGGTTCAGCGCACCCGCTGCATCGGCGATCGGCGTGTCGCTGCCGAACGGCTTGGCATCGTCACGCGCGGGGATGGCGGCGCGATCAAGCAATCGCGCCGCCCAATCGCGCTCATCGCTCTGTTCAAAGGCCTGACCGGCCAGGCCGAGCACATAGCTGTCCGCATCACCGCGCACCGCAATCGCGCGAACAATATCCAGCGCACCGCGCGAATCGCCTGATTTGAGCAAGGCTGCGCCCAGCAACCGACGGGCTTCGAGATTCATGGGCTGCACGCTGAGCAACCAGCGCCACTGATCAATCGCCTGCTGATAGGCGCCCGCGCGATAATCAAGCAGCCCGCCAAGCAATAAGGCGCCGGGCTGGCCAGCAAGCGCGCCATTGGTGCGCTGGAGCAGGCTGCGCGCCAGATCATCATTGTCCGCCCGCGCGGCCATCACCGCTTGCAGATACAGCGCCTGTGGACTGCCGGGCCGCGCCGCAAGTGCACGCCGGGTCATCTCCAGCATCGCCGAATAGCGCCCGGCATCGCCCAAGGTGGCGGCATATTGGATCAGCGCGTCATGCCGCCAGGGATCAACCTTCAACGCGGTTTCGAACCAGGGCAAGGCCGCGATCAAGCCATATTGGCTGCGCATCAGCTCACCGCGCAGCACCAGCGCATCAACATTGCCGCGATCAATGGCAAGCGCCCGATCGGCGGCAGCGATGGCCCCGCCAATATCGCTGGATTGTTGGCGCACCCGGCCAAGATCGGCCCAGGCCAGCCCGTCATCGCCGTTGGTCGCGCGCAGCACCTGAGCCAGCACGCGCTGCGCTTGCGGCAGCTTGCCCTGCGCGGCGAGCGCCCGCGCGGCGATCCGCAGGCCATAAAGCCGGT
>JAIERC010000095.1 GCA_019747165.1 Sphingomonas sp.
GTTCGCGCGGAGGCGCGGAGGCGCGGAGAAGAAGATTGAGAAGGGCGATCTGGCGGCGCAGCCATCGAATTTCGGCAGCTGGTAATGAAAGCGCTACGCGCATTGCCACGAGAATCACCCCCGCGTCTCCGCGCCTCCGCGCGAACCAAATCAACGCCCGACCAAAACCCACACCGCCCAGTTGCCACCCAGCCAACCCCCTGCCAAACGCCTCGCCATGTTCACCCTCCTCCGCCCCGCCATATTCTCGCTTGACGCCGAACAGGCGCACGGTCTGACGATCGATGCACTTTCCGTATGGGCAAGGCTCGGCACCCCCTTCGCCGCCCCCGCGCCCGACCCGATCCTTCGCACCACCGTTGCGGGGATCGACTTCGCCACCCCGCTCGGCCTCGCCGCTGGGGTCGACAAGAATGGCGATGCGATCGACGGCTGGTTCGGGCTTGGCTTTGGCAGCGTCGAAATCGGCACGCTCACCCCCCTGCCCCAGCCCGGCAACCCCAAACCCCGCATCTTTCGGCTGGTCGAGGATCGCGCCGTGATCAACCGATTGGGCTTCAACAATGGCGGGATCGACGCCGCGATGCCCCGCGCGGCTGCTGCTAAACGTCGCGGTGTGCTGGGCATTAATGTCGGCGCGAACAAGGACACGACCGACCGGATCGCCGATTACCGAACCGGCGTTGCCAAGGCCGCCGAGATTGCCGATTACATCACAATCAACATCAGTTCGCCCAACACGCCGGGGTTACGTGACCTGCAACACGGCACCGCGCTCGCCGAATTGCTGGCGGCGTGCAGTGCCGCGCGCGGGGCCATCCCGCTGTTCCTGAAGATCGCGCCCGATCTCGAACCAATAGCAATAGACGACATCGCCCGCGCGGCGATCGCGCACCGGATCGATGCGCTAATCGTCGCCAACACCACAATTTCGCGCCCAGCCTCGCTCCGCTCGCGTCATGCCGCTGAGTCGGGCGGGCTGTCCGGCGCGCCGCTGGCGTCGCTGGCGCGCACCCGGCTAGCCGATGTCCGCAGCGCTACCGGCGGGCAGATGCCGATTATTTCGGTGGGCGGCATCGATAGCGCGGCAGAGGCCTATGCCCGCATCCGCGCCGGGGCGAGCCTGGTTCAGCTCTATAGCGCGCTGGTCTATGCGGGGCCGGGGCTGGCGCGGCGGATCAATACCGGACTCGCCGCGCTACTCAAGCGCGATGGTTTAGCCGTCATCGGCGATGCCGTTGGCGCCGGATGACGTTCGTGGGTTGTCTGCCCGGCAAAGCCCGCTAGGTTCGCGGCCATGAAAAATTGGCTGATCGCGCTTTTCGCGCTGCTCGTTCTCCCGTCCGCTGTTCAGGCGCAGGGCGTCGTTTCCGCCGCCGATCCGCGCGCCGCCGCTGCCGGGCAGCAAATCCTTCGCGCCGGCGGCACCGCTGCCGATGCCGAAATGGCGATGATGCTCGCGCTGACCGTTGTTGAACCGCAATCGAGCGGCATCGGTGGCGGTGGCTTTTTCGTCTATCAGGATGCCAAAACCGGCATGCTGACGACGATTGACGGCCGCGAAAAGGCCCCGGCGGCGGCAACGCCCGATCGTTTCGTCAAGCCCGACGGGACAGCGATGAGCTTTCTCGACGCCGTCCCCGGTGGCAAATCGGTTGGCGTCCCCGGCAATATCCGGCTGATGGCGATGGTGCATGCCCGCTTCGGCAAGCTGCCGTGGAAAGCGCTGTTTGCCCCCGCCATCAAGCTGGCGGAGGAGGGCTATACCGTCACCCCGCCAATGGCGACCGGCATGGCCTTTGTCTCGCCACTATGGAAGGATTTTCCCGCCACCGCCGCGCAGTATATGCGCGATGGCAAGCCCTATGCAGTGGGGGAAACGATCAAGAACCCGGCACTTGCCGCCACGCTGCGCGCGCTTGCCGATGCCGGGCCAGATGCCTTTTACACCGGGCCGATCGCGCAGGGCATCGTCGATGCAGCAACCGGCAGCACCCGCCGCCCCAGCGACATGACGCTTGCTGATCTCGCTGCTTATCAGGCCAAGCAGCGCCCGGCTGTGTGCGGCCATTACCGCGTGTACCGCATCTGCGGTATGGGCCCGCCCTCATCGGGCGCGACGACGGTGCTGCAAATTTTGGGGATGATCGAACGCTTCGACATGAAGAAGCTGGGCGCGGCCAATCCCGTTTCCTGGCATTTGATTGGCGAGGCGATGCTGCTCGCTTATGCCGACCGTGAGAAATATCTCGGCGATCGCGATTTCGTCGATGTGCCGGTCGCCGGGCTGATCGATCCTGGCTATGTCAAAAGCCGGTCGAAACTGATTTCTATGACCAAAACGCTGGCCAGCCATGATGCTGGCACCCCGCCAGGCGCCGCGCCGCGTACTGCAGCGGTGCAGGCCGAAGTGCCCGGTACCACGCATTTCGTTGCGGTTGATCGCGCCGGCAGTATCGGCACGATGACCTCAACGGTTGAGGGGCCATTTGGCAGCCAGATTCTTGCCAATGGTTTTGTCCTCAATAACGAACTGACCGATTTCACCTATGTGCCTGAAAAGGATGGCGCACCGGTTGCCAACCGGGTGCAGGGCGGCAAGCGTCCGCTCTCCTCAATGTCGCCGACAATCGTGTATGACGAGAGCGGCGAGCCGATCTTCACGGTGGGGGCCGCTGGCGGCAAAACGATCATCATGCAGGTCGCCAAGGCGCTGATCGCGCATCTTGATTGGGGGATGCCGGGACGCGAGGCGCTGGGGCTGGGGCTCGTTTACTTCAATTCAAAAGGGCTGGTGCTTGAAGAGGGTACCGCCGTCGCGCCAATGAAGGCCGATCTCGAAAAACTCGGCCATGTCGTGTCGGTCAGCAAATTGGGTTTGAAGGCCAACGCGGCTGAACTGACCCCGAATGGCTGGGTCGGTGCGGCAGATCCACGCAGCGTAGGCGTTGCACTCGCCGAATAATCGTCCCAAACCGACGATGGAACCAAGATCGCGCAAGTCGTAACGGCTGCGCCTAGAAGCGACTCCAGGAGAGACGATGCGCAAGCTCGAGCATTTTCCCAATCTCGTCACCATGTTCTTCAAGCGCGCCGCGGAGAAGGGCGACAAGCCGTTCCTGTGGCACAAACAGGATGGTCGCTGGGTATCGCGCAGTTGGCGCGAGGCGGCCGAACAGGTTGCCAGCCTGGCAGCAGGGCTGAAAGCAATCGGCATCCAGCCGGGCGACCGGGTGATGCTGGTCGCCGAAAACCGCCCCGAATGGTGCATCAGCGATCTGGCGA
>JAIERC010000361.1 GCA_019747165.1 Sphingomonas sp.
CCGGTAGCCCCGCGCCGCCAGCAGCGCGACGGTTTGCGGGCCGATGCCATAACGCCCGGCGCGATAGGCAATCGGGCGCACGCCAAAGGCTTCGGTGATGGCTGCTGTCAGTGAATCGATCTTGGCCGCTTCGAGCGCCACCGGCAGGTTACCGGGAAAGCTGTTATGCGGCGTCACCGCTTCATCAAAGGGCGGGTTGACCCAAGGGTGGAGCTGGGTGCCAATCGTTGTACCCCCCTGCCCGATCAGCGAGCGCAGAATATCGACAGCGGCAGGATCGCTGACAATCGGGTGATCGATCATGAAATTCAGTGGAACGCCGGCAGCGGTGAAGCGCGCGTGCGTGGCCGGCAATGCCACGACCGCTGTCGTCGCGCGCGACTCCCGTGATAGTGGCGCGTGCCAGTCAAATTCCTCTTCGGTATCGACGAAAACGGTAAAGCGCGTGCCGAAATCGGCCGGCCAAGCGATCAGATCGGCTGGTGCAGGCAGCGGCGGACGATACCCGCCCGCAACAGTTACCGGAGGATCACGCACCGGCACGATCAAATGGTTGAAACTTGGCCCACACCGTGAGTGAAGGCGGCGGGCAGCCGCAAAGTCAAGCGATCAACGCCGATCGTCAGGCTGCCGCCGAGCTCGACCGCAAGGTTTCGCGCCAGCCGCAGCGCAAAGCCGGTGCCGAGCAGGGGCGCGCCTTCGATTTCGGCTTCGCTTTCGGCGTCAATCGCGAGCAACGCATCGCCGGGATAAGCTGCCAATGCGCGCGGCCTGCCAATATGCACGGCGACCGTGTCTTCGCCTTCGCGGCCTAACCGGATTGCAATCGTCTCGCCAGCACTGCCGGCAGAGACCAAGGCCGAAAACAGCCGGGTAAACAACCGATCCACCGCCCGATCGTCGCCCTTGATTGCAACATCGCCTGCATCGATATCGAGCAGGATTGAGGCCTGACGCAAAGTCGCCAGCGGCGCCAGGTCATGCACGATCCGCTGCAGCAACAACCCGACCGGCACTTCGGTCGGGCGCAAATCCAGCGCCTGGGCTTCAATCCGCGCCGCCATATCCAGATCATCGATTGCGCCGAGCAAGCCCATCGCCTGATCTCTGATTGTTTCAGCATAATCGCGATACGGGCCAGGCACGGGACCAAGCAATTCGCCCTCAATCATCTCAGCAAAGCCGGCAATCGCGGTTGTTGGCGTGCGGAGTTCATGCACCAATTGGCGCAGCGAATCGATCGCGGGGGAACGATCGCCATGGTCAGGTTCGGCCCGCTCATCGGCCCGTGGTCGGCGCGCGGTTCCGCGATAGCCCGTGAAGCGCCCGGTCGCATGGTCGAAAACCGGCACGCCTGAAATCCGCCACTGGCCTGCCGCATCGGACTGGCCATCAATCAGCAAGCGCGCATCGGCAAAGGCAGATCGGCGGCGATAGGCGCCAGCCGCCACGCCATCGACTTTCGCTGCATCGGTGCCGCTGGCAAGATCAAGCGAGACGCCAATCACTGCTGCCCGCGCAACGCCTTCTACCCAGCGGATAGTGCCCGCTGCATCGGTTTCAAAACGGAAGCCTGAACGCGGGGCGATTGGCGCGGCGACATTATTAGCGGCCAACATCTCGTCATCGGCCCGTCCGGTTTCTTCGCGCAGCCGGTTAAAGGCATCGATCCGCGCAACAAGATCAGAAATCTGATAGGGTCCGCGTGGCGCAACACCCTGCCCATCGCCGACCATCGGCGCGACCGGCGCAGCTATTTCCGCTGCCGCCGGGGTATCACTAGGTGCGGGAATCGGCTCTGGTTCGACGAGCGCCAGCGGCACGGGCGTTGCCGGTGGCTCGCTCTCAACCCGCGCTGCAGGAGCCAGATTGCTGTCGGACAAGGGGATTGTCGTCTCAGCGGTCGCTGGCGCAGGATATTCCGGGACGATTTCTTGCGGCGCTGCATCGTCTTGCTGGCGCAATGCCTCTACAACCACAGGCAAGCCAAAGGCGACCGTGGCAATCGACACAAATGACCAATCGCTGCTGGTCTCGGCAGGTCCAACCGCAACGCGCTCAACAGGCGATGGCGCTGCCGTTGGCATGGCCTCGGCAGGTGCGGTCGGCGGCGGTGTGACGGGCGGCTGTACAATCGATGGGCGGATTGCCAATGGCCTGGTCGGCGCGACCGCCGGACGCGCCGCAATCACCAATGTCCAATCGATAGACAGTGGTTCTGCGACTTCCAAGGATTCAGGCGAAGCGTCAGGCTGTTTTGCAAGCAACGATTCCGGCGCACCCGCAATCGCGGCTACACGTTCCAAGGGGCCTTCGGTCACCATGGGCGCAGATTCTGGTACGGGCACTGGCGCAAGTTCAGGCACAGGCTCTATTTCGGGCTGCGTCGCGACCTCAACCGCCGACGAGACGACCTCCCCTGGTCCAGCCAATGGTTCGGAAGTGCCGCTCCCATCTGTGGGCACAAGCATCAGCGGCGCAGCCGGGACTGCGGTAGCGACATCAGCCGCGGGCGGCGACATTGGCAGGGGTACCGGATCGGAAACCGGATCGACATCAACCGAGTCGCTGATCGGTTCGATTGCGACAATCGGGTCAGCTGGCCCTTGCGCCGTGGCGACAACAGCCTGATCGGCTGGTTCAACCGCCGTTTCGGCGGCATCGACGGCAACAGCCTTAGTGGCGAAAAACAGCGGCTCGGGCTGCGCTTCAGCAGCGGGCGCTGGCGCCATCCCAAGCGCAGGCGCAGCAATCATCGGCGATTCGCTGGGCAGCGCCGCCGGCAGGATGAAATCAATCGGCCCGTAGCTTTCCAGAGCACGGCCCACTTCAGCGGGCAGATCACGGCGATGGCGCAGCACTGATCGCGCTGCCGGCGTCATCTCTGGCAGCATGGAAATCCACTCGTCGCTCCGCAGATCAGCCATGCGCAGCACCGGCGCCGCAATCGCCAGATCTTCTTCAGCAAACAGGCGGACCAACGGTGCGGGCGGCCGCGCAAAGGCCAGCGCCCTGGAGCTCGCTGCGCGAATGGGTGACGGCACCTGCGGCCGGATCGAGCGCAATCGCGCCATCGCCATTTCACTCGCCGGCGCACGACCACGACCGATCAGGTCAACCAGTTGGCGCCAAGCCGTTTGCGCGCCGAACGGGGTCGACATATCGGCCGTAAGTACAGTTTCCAGGCTATCGTCGAAACGCAAATCTACAGTGCCTTTTGCGGCCACGCGGGGGCGTGTCGTAACGATTTCTTAACCGCATTGCCGGGGCTGTGGGAACTGCTGTTTTTGGCACGTCG
>JAIERC010000437.1 GCA_019747165.1 Sphingomonas sp.
CGTTCTTCAGGCTGGCGGGCGTGATGAACTGGCGGGCGTTGCGGCCTTCGCGCACCGCATCCATCAGGATGCGGCCTGCCTCGCGCGCGGTCTCGTTCTTGCTGGGATGGGGGGCGGGCACATCATTCAGGCCCATGGGGGAAAAGCCAAGGAAGCTCATCGCCAGCGCCATCGTATTGGCGGTGAACTGCCCGCCACAGGCTCCCGCCCCGGGGCAGGCGGCTTTCTCGACCGCGAGCAGGCCGGCATCATCGACCGTTCCAGCGCCATGGCCACCGACGACTTCGAACACGTCCTGAATCGTGATTGCCTTGCTGCCGAGCTTGCCGGGCATGATCGAGCCGCCGTAAAGAATGACGGAGGGCAGATCGAGCCGCGCAGCCGCCATGGCAGCGGCCGGGATGGTCTTGTCGCAGCCGACCAGGAACAGCACCGCATCAAGCATATGGCCGCGTACCGCGAGCTCGGCTGAATCGGCGATACATTCCCGGCTCATCAGTGAGGCGCGCATGCCCGGTGTGCCCATCGCGATCCCGTCAGTGACCACGATCGTGTTGAAATCGACCGGGGTGCCACCGGCTTCGATGATGCCGGCGCGCGCATGTTCGGCCAGGTCGCGCAGATTGATGTTGCATGGCGACACATTCGACCAGCTATTGACGATCGCGACCATCGGCTTGGCCATCGCGGCATCATCAAGTCCGGTGGCGCGGAGCATCGCGCGGGCAGGGGCCCGGGCGGCACCATTGATCAGTTCACGGGACGGCAAGTATCGCGGTGCTGCCCGGTGACGGCATCGGGCCTGAGGTTACCGCCGAGGCAATCGCTTGCCTGACCATCCTGGCCGACCGTTTCGCGATCGGGATGCGCTTTACATCCTATGATTTCGGCGGCGTCGCAATCGATCAGCAGGGCGATCCGTTGCCTGAGGCGACGATGGCGGCGGCGCGCGCGGCGGACGGCATTTTGATGGGGGCGATTGGCGGGCCGAAATGGGCTGGTCTGGCCGTAACGCCCGAAACCGGCCTGCTGCGGCTGCGCAAGGAACTTGGCTTGTTCGCCAATCTGCGCCCGGCAAGAATGATTGCGGGTATGGAAGATTTATCGCCGCTTCGCGCTGAACTGGTTGCTGGGATCGACATCCTAGTTGTCCGCGAACTGACCGGCGGGCTCTATTTCGGCGAACATATTCTGGCCGACGATCATGCCAGCGATGTCTGCGCGTATAGCCGCGTGGAGGTTGAGCGCATTGCCCATGTCGCCTTCCAGGCGGCTGAAGGACGTTCCGGCAAGGTGACGTCGGTCGACAAGGCCAATGTGCTCGCTTCATCGAAACTCTGGCGCCGGGTCGTCACGGAAGTCGCGACATCCTATTCGGGTGTCACGCTCGATCATCTTTATGTCGATGCCGCGGCAATGGAATTGATCAAGAACCCCAAGCGGTTCGATGTGATCCTGACCGAAAATCTGTTTGGCGATATTCTGTCGGATGAATTGTCGGTGATTCCAGGGTCAATTGGCCTGCTGGGCTCTGCGAGCACGGGCGCTGGCGGCAGTGGGGCAGGGCTGTTCGAGCCGATCCACGGGTCCGCGCCCGATATTGCCGGGCTGGATCGCGCCAATCCGGCCGGAATGATGGAAAGTGCAGCGATGCTGTTGGCCGCGTTGGGCCATGCATCAGCCGCGCAGGCGCTGCGCGATGCGGTTCGTGCGACCTTGCTGGACGGCGTGCGCACCGCTGATCTTGGCGGCACCGCACGATGTAGCGAATTTGGCGATGCCGTCCGCGCGCGGCTGCAAATATCGGCTGATGCTGCGGCCTGAAAGCCCGGCAAAAGAGCTTTAGGAAACATGACCATGCAGCCGCACCCGCAGACACTTTATGAAAAGATCTGGAACGCGCATGTCGTCGATCGCCGCGATGACGGTACGTGCCTGATCTATATCGATCGCCACCTTGTTCACGAGGTGACCTCGCCGCAGGCGTTTGAGGGACTCAGGCTGGCGGGTAGGCGCGTGCGGCGGCCTGATCTGACGCTTGCCGTGCCGGATCATAATCTGCCCACCACGGCACGCGTCGATGCCGATGGCACGCGCATCCCAATCGCTGATCCCGCGAGTGCTGCCCAGCTCGCCGCGCTTGAGGCCAATGTCGCGCTATTCGGCGTGCCCTATTTCACTGATCGCGCGGCCGAGCAGGGGATTGTCCATGTCGTCGGTCCCGAACAAGGGTTTACGCTGCCGGGCACGACTTTGGTCTGCGGGGATAGCCATACCGCGGCGCATGGTGCGCTCGGGGCGCTGGCCTTCGGGATCGGCACTAGCGAGGTCGAGCATGTCCTCGCCACACAGACTTTGCTGCTCACCCCGTCAAAAACGATGGAAGTCCGCGTTGATGGCGATCTTGGCCCTGGGGTCACCGCCAAGGACCTGATCCTGACGATCATCGGCGTGATCGGCGCGGCGGGTGGTGCCGGCCATGTCATAGAATATCGCGGATCGACCTTTGAAGCGATGAGCATCGAATCGCGCCTAACGGTGTGCAATATGTCGATCGAGGCTGGTGCGCGTTCCGGCCTGATTGCCCCTGACGACGTGACCTTTGCCTATCTCGCCGGTCGCCCGATGGCGCCTAGCGGTGACGATTGGGACCGGATGGTCAGCTATTGGCGCACGCTCCAAACCGATGACGGCGCGCATTTCGACAAGCGCGTCGTGATCGATGCCGCCAGCATCGAACCCAGCGTTACCTGGGGAACCAGCCCCGATGATGTTGTCGGCGTCTCGGGCATGGTCCCCGATCCGGCAGCGATGGCCGATCCGATCAAGCGGGCCGCTGCCGCCAAGGCGCTCGATTATATGGGGCTGACCCCCGGCACGGCGATGACCGACATTGCCGTGCAGCATGTCTTCATTGGCAGCTGCACCAACAGCCGGATCGAGGATCTTCGGGCAGCAGCGGCGATCATCGGCGGTCGGCATGTCCATCCCGGCATCCGACAAGCATTGGTCGTGCCGGGGTCGGGCCTGGTCAAGCGCCAGGCCGAGGCCGAGGGGCTTGATCAGCTGTTCATCGCCGCGGGCTTTGAATGGCGCGAGCCGGGATGTTCGATGTGCTTGGGCATGAACCCCGACAAGGTGCCGCCTGGCGAGCGCTGTGCATCAACGTCGAACCGCAATTTCATGGGCCGCCAGGGCCCGGGCGCGCGCACGCATCTCGTTTCGCCGGCCATGGCAGCGGCAGCAGCGATCAACGGCCGGCTCAGCGACGTGCGGGAGATGATGGCATGAACCCGGTCGATCAAGT
>JAIERC010000479.1 GCA_019747165.1 Sphingomonas sp.
CAACGCCCAACCGCATTCGCGGCACTCAGGACATCTTCGGCGACGACCAACGGCGCTTTGCGCATGTGGTCGAAGCCTTTGAGCGCGTTCGAAAACTTTATTGTTTTCAGCGGGTCGAACTGCCGGTGTTCGAAGCCACCGCCGTGTTTGCCCGGTCGCTGGGTGAGACGACCGATGTCGTTTCAAAAGAAATGTACACCTTCGAGGATCGCGGCGGTGATTCGATCACGCTGCGCCCCGAATTCACCGCCGGCATCGCGCGTGCTTTCCTGACCGAGGGGTGGCAGCAATATACCCCGCTGAAGATCGTCACCCATGGCCCGCTGTTCCGATACGAGCGGCCGCAAAAGGGGCGGTATCGCCAGTTTCACCAGATTGATGCGGAAATCATCGGCGCGGCTGAGCCCGCGGCCGATGTCGAATTGCTGGTGTTCGCTGATCAGTTGATCCGTGAGCTGGGCATTGCGGACGGGGTGACGCTGCAGCTCAATACGCTGGGCGATACGGAAACGCGGGACGCTTGGCGCGCGGCACTGATCGCGCATTTTGAGGCGCATCGCGGGGAGCTTTCCGAGGACAGTCTGGCGCGGCTCGACAAGAACCCGATGCGCATCCTCGACAGCAAGGACCCCCGCGACCGGCCAATCGCCGACAGCGCGCCAGGCATCGATGCGTATCTGACCAGCGAGGCGGGCGCGTTTTTTGAGAGCGTGACCAAGGGGCTCGACGCGGCTGGTGTCGCTTGGAAGCGCAACGACACGCTGGTGCGCGGGCTCGATTATTACCGCCACACCGCGTTCGAATTCGTCACTGACCGGCTGGGCGCGCAGGGGACCGTGCTTGGCGGTGGCCGCTATGACGGGCTGATGGAGAGTTTGGGTGGAAACCCGACTCCGGGTGTTGGCTGGGCGGCGGGGATTGAGCGGTTGGCGATGTTGTTGGGGCAATTGGCACCTGCAAGAACAGAAGTCGTAATTGCTGTCGAAGATGATGTCGCAGTTGGGGCTGCATTTCATTCGCTCAAGCTCTTGCGTAGCAGCGGCTTGTCGGCTGAAATCGTTGCGACGGGCTCCCCCAAGAAGCGATATGAGAAAGCGATCAGAAAAAACGGACGCGTGACTCTAAGTCTTACAGTTCGTGAAGGAATACGCGCAACAAGCACTGAAGATGACGCAGATCTATTGATTAGAGTAGCTCAAATCATCCCAATTGCGAACCTTTCGGCCAAATGACCATCATCTCCCCCGAACGCATCGCGCAGATTGCCGCGCGCCGGGATGAGCTCCAGGCGTTGATGGCGACCGGCGATCTGCCGTCCGACCGCTTCGTTGCGGTGTCGAAGGAATATGCCGAGCTGGAGCCCGTCGTGAAGGCGGCGTGCGAGGTGCGGCGGTTGCGGGCTGAGTTGGAAGTGCTGACCGGGCTTGCCGAATCCCCCGATAGCGACAGCGATATTCGCGAAATGGCACGCGACGAGATCGCCGTTATCAAATCACGCTTGCCCGAAGCCGAACGGCATCTGGCGCTAGCGCTGTTGCCGCGTGATGCGGCCGATGAGCGCGCGGCGATGCTTGAAATTCGTGCGGGCACCGGCGGCGATGAGGCAGCGTTGTTCGCGGCTATAAGGAAGTGATCGCCAGCGTGAACGGGCAGGGCGTGTTTGCGCGGATGAAGTTCGAAAGCGGCGTTCACCGGGTTCAACGTGTACCCGCCACTGAGGCGGGCGGGCGCATCCATACCTCGGCGGCGACGGTTGCGGTGCTGCCCGAGGCGGAGGAGGTCGACGTCAAGATCGACGACAAGGACTTGCGCATCGACATTTATCGATCGTCGGGGCCGGGTGGCCAATCCGTCAACACCACCGACAGCGCGGTGCGGATCGTCCATATCCCGACCGGGCTGACGGTGATCCAGCAGGACGAAAAATCGCAGCACAAGAACAAGGCCAAGGCGATGAAGGTGCTGCGCACCCGGCTGTATGAGGCTGAGCGCGAGCGGCTGCATGCTGAGCGGGCGGGCGCGCGCAAATCCATGGTCGGTTCGGGTGATCGATCGGAACGCATCCGCACTTATAATTACCCGCAAGGGCGGGTGACCGATCACCGGATCAACCTGACGCTGCACCGCCTGCCCGAAATCCTGCAGGGCGACATGGACGATTTGATCGGCGCGCTGGTTGCCGAGGATGAAGCGGAGCGGCTGGCAACGCTGGATGCGTAGGGCGGTCGAGGCAAAGACGATGCTCAAGCGATGGCGCGAGGCCGCGAAGAAAACAGATTTGTTCGCGCGGAGGCGCGGAGACGCGGAGAAGACAAAGACAAGCGCGGCAGCGCTTCATCGCACCTCGGCTATATCTCCCGAACGCTACCGCATTCGCTGCATCTCCGCGCCTCCGCGCCTCCGCGCGAACCAACCTGCTTCCCTTTCTTTGCGCCGATGCGCTTTTGCGTGAATCAATGATGAAATCCACGCGCCAAGCCATCACGTCGGCTACCGGCGACTTCGCTACCGTCAGCGAAACGCCGCGCCTCGACGCCGAACTGTTGATGGCGCACGCGATGGGCACCACCCGCGAAGACCTGCTGCTCCGCCATCTCGACCAGCCCGCGCCACCGGCATTCGACGCCCTGCTCGCTCGGCGCCTGACGCATGAACCCATCGCCTATATCACCGGCACTCGCGCTTTCTGGACGATCGATCTGGCGGTTGGCCCAGGCGCGCTGGTGCCACGTGCGGACAGCGAAACGCTGATCGAGTCTGCGCTTGAGCATTTCGGGGCCACTGGCCCGGCGACGATCCTTGATCTTGGCACGGGGCCGGGCACGCTGTTGCTGGCATCGCTCGATCAATGGCCGGGCGCGACCGGGCTGGGCATGGATCGCTCGACCGAGGCACTGGCGATGGCGGCAGACAATGCGCGCCGACTAGGCCTGGCGGACCGCGCCGTTTTGCAGCCGGGCGACTGGTTCCAGCCTGGTGACTGGGTGGCGGCGATCAACCGGCGGTTCGATCTGGTGCTGGCCAACCCGCCCTATATCGGCACCGACGAACTGCTGCCGCCCGAGGTGCAGGCGCATGAACCGGCGGGGGCGCTATTCGCCGGGGCCGATGGACTGGACGCTTACCGGGTGATCATCCCCGCCTTGCCGCGCCTACTTACGCCAGGCGGAATCGCCGTCATCGAGATTGGCCATACCCAAGCCGATGCCGTGACGGCGCTGGCGGGCGCGACAGGCTTGGCCGCGCGGGTGGCGCATGATCTGGGCGGTCGGCCCCGCGCCATCATTCTTTCCTGATCAGCAAAGGAAACGTCACATAATTCTGCTTGGAGAAAGCAACTTCTCCCGCTAT
>JAIERC010000245.1 GCA_019747165.1 Sphingomonas sp.
CAGGCTGGAGAGCTTGCGGCGCGGGGCCGGCTCAGTGCGGGCGGGCTCGATCGGAGCGGTTGGCTGGTCGGTCATGATGGTGCGGCGTCTAGCAGGACGATCCCGCCCCCTCAATGTCTATCACGGGGGCCATTACAGGGTCTGTAAGGGGACCGATGCCGGGATGCGCCACGGGCGGGTGGTCGAGCGGTGGCACTTAGGAATGGCACCGATGAGCATTGCCACCGCACTGCAGCATGCTATTGCAGCGCGTCTTGACGGGAAAGTAACCGTTCGGGTGGCAAAGGACCTTCATGCTTTACAACGCCTATGAGATGCAGCGCTCAATGCTGGCCGGGGCCAGTGCGATGGCCAATTTTGGTGCAGGGATGCTCCAGAACCCAACCAATCCCTGGTCCTATTTCGGCGGCGGTCCCGTGCTTGGTTCAGCGCTTGAAGTGTTCGCCCATGCCGCAGCGCCGCGTGGCAAGCCGGAATTTGGGCTGAATTCGACCGTTATCGATGGCACGACATTTGCCGTTCACGAAGAAATCATCGTCCGTAAGCCGTTTGGCCAACTCAAGCGTTTCGCGCGCGATGGCGTCGTTGGCGGCCCCAAGCTGCTGATCGTTGCGCCCATGTCGGGCCATTATGCCACGCTGTTGCGCGGCACGGTGGAGCGGATGCTGCCCTTTGCTGATGTCTACATCACCGATTGGCGCGACGCGAAGCTGGTGCCTTTGTCTGATGGCAGCTTCGATCTCGACGATTATATCGATTACATCATCGAATTTCTGGAGGCGATTGGCGCCAATGAAGGCGAGGGCGGCACCCATATGCTCGCCGTCTGCCAGCCTTCCGTACCCTGCTATGCCGCCGCTTGCGTGATGAGCGCGGACAAACACCCGTGCCGACCCAAGACGCTGACGCTGATGGGCGGCCCGATCGACACCCGCGAAGCGCCCACTGCCGTCAACACGCTGGCGACTGAGCGGCCGCATGCCTGGTTCCAGCAGAATGTCATCGCGACGGTGCCGATGACCTATGCCGGTGCCGGTCGCACCGTTTATCCTGGTTTCTTGCAGCTTGCCGGATTTATGTCGATGAATCTGGGCAGCCACATGATGTCGCATTGGGAAATGTTCAAACATCTCGTCCAGGGCGATGACGAGAGTGCCGACGCAACCAAGGATTTTTATGAGGAATATCGCTCTGTCTGCGACATGACCTCGGAATTCTACCTGCAGACGATCGAAGTTGTGTTCCAGAAGCACGCCATCGCCAATGGAACTTACACGCATCGGGGGCGTCCGGTGGATCCGGCGGCGATCACTGACATCGCCCTGCTCGCGATTGAGGGCGAGCGCGATGATATTTCAGGGCTCGGCCAGACCAAGGCAGCGCTCAGCCTGGCGAACAAGCTCAAGCCGTCGATGAAGAAATATATGATGGCCGAAGGAGCGGGCCATTACGGGATCTTCAATGGCAGCAAATGGCGCACCAAGATCGCGCCCGTCGTTGAGGCATGGATTACCGCGCACGCGTGACCGTTCAACGGCATCGACCGCCCATTAGTCGGCGATCGATGCTATTGTCGCTTTGGGGTTGGCCGCTGGCCCAGCAAGCAGGATCGCGCCGGCATAAGCAAAGGCACCGCCAAGCGCTGCACCCGCTGCCAACACTGCCGTTTCCCCGACCACAGCAGATGCCCCGGCGAGACTGACGGCAAACAGCCATAAAGCTGCGGCGGGCCGCATCACCCCAGCCCCAAGCATATCCACCGCCAGCAGGGTGAGCCCGGCCAGCAGGACCAGCGATCCCGCCAGGTAGAAATCGATCCCGAATTGCGTGGCATCGGGGCCAATGATTGATCCCTGGCCGATTGCGGCAATAATGAAGCCCGCTAATCCCAATCGACCGACACGGTCGCTAACCGACAAGTAGATGCCGATCAGCCCGATCAGCAGGCAGGCGTCGATCACGGTATAAAACGCCTCAAGCCAGGCAGAACCAGATACATAGGGAATGAAGGCGGCGGCAATGCGCAAGCCGCCGCCCATCAACGCGGCGGCGGCGCCTAGCCTGATCAGCGTAGTCACGCCTGGGGCGGCGTGTAGCTGACGATTTCATACTCAATGCCGTCAGGATCGAAAAAGTAGAAACGCCGTCCGGGTTCATAGTCGTCATGCGCGAACGGCGTTAGGCCCTGCGCCAACACCCGCGCTTCGACGGCGTCCAGGTCATCGACCTGCACGCCGACATGATTGAATGGCACGCCCTTTTCGAAGCGGGTGCCGACATCGTCGGTTGGTCGCGATATGTTCGATGATTGCAGAGCCCATCGCTGCGTCCTTCCATGTACCGATCGGTCATCGATTCGGCTTGACGCAACCACTTTTGCAACCTCAACCTAAGTTGAGGTCAAGGGTTTTCTTGGGGGGCGACGTGAAGGCAAGCGATGTCATTGCAATCGGCGATCTGGCGGCACGCGCGGGGGTGTCGGTATCGGCTATTCGCTTTTACGAGGCGCGCGGGCTGCTGAGCCCATTTCGCAACAGCGGCGGGCAGCGGCGCTTTCTTCGATCCGATATCAGGCGGCTGAGCTTCATCCTGATCGCACAGCAATTGAGCCTGTCGATTGAGGCAATCCGCGCCGAACTTGCCAAGCTCCCCGATGGGCGCACGCCAACCGCAAAGGACTGGGCGCAGATGAGCAGCGGCATCCGCGCGCTGATCGATGACCGGATCGCGACACTCACGCGCACGCGCGATTTGCTCGACGGGTGCATCGGTTGCGGGTGTTTGTCGCTTGAACGGTGTGGGCTTTATAATCCCGGCGACCGTGCTGCCAAGCGGGGGGCGGGGGCAAGATATGTGCTGGGGGACGAGCCGCTGTTGTAGAACGAAGAACGACAACATCGCGCGGCTTGTTGTCGATGATAAGTCTTGCCAGAGTATTGGCGACGGCAATTTCGCCGTCAACCAAAGGAGTGCCACATGAGCCTTGCAAGCTTGTGCCTCGTTTTGGGCGTGATGATTGGCTTTGCTACCTTGATCCTCAAGGTGGTCGAGCTGACGCGCCCGAAATAGTACAACGGGAGGGGGTCGGCCTGCCAGCTGGCCCCCAAACGAATTGGGCCCCGATCGCTGCCACGACCGGAGCCCACTCAATGGAGACCAATGAGCCTTGCACGCTTTACATACGCGATTGGCTCTTAATTTTCAACCTCACAATACCTCAAACAACCCGGCAGCGCCCTGGCCGCCACCGACGCACATCGTGATGACAACGTATTTCGCGCCGCGGCGCTTGCCTTCGATCAGCGCATGGCCAGTCATCCGCGCGCCCGACATGCCGTAAGGATGGCCGATCGAGATCGCCC
>JAIERC010000025.1 GCA_019747165.1 Sphingomonas sp.
TTTATGATGGCATCCAGACCTTTGGACGCCAGCTGCAAAATGGCCTTGCCAATATCGGCACCAGTTTCAATGCCACGCGCGGTGGTTTTGGCGGTGACTTTAACGGGTGTGTCTTCGGCGCACAGGGTGGCGCGGCCGGCAATTGCCTGAACGGTGCGCTGCAATCGATCAATTCGTCCGCCTACCGCGCGCGCGGTGTCGATGCGATCGTCTCGGTTAGCCGTGGTCCGCTCACCTTCGGGGTGGGCGCAGGCTACGCCAATCGCGAATTCGTCGCGCCCAATGGCGGTGTTGGCTTCTCGGTCAACGGCATCAGCGATGAAAGCTATTATGCCCAAGCCTTTATCGCCCGCGCGCTTGACAGTAATACAAGCATCGATGCCACTGCTTTTGCCAATTACTACAAGAGCGGCATTGCCGGTACCGACGGCAGCTATGGTGCAGGTGCTACGGGCACGCTGACCCGTCGTTTCGGCAAGCTGGCGGCGCAAGGGGCAGTCGGCGTGTACAGCTTCAGCCAGCCCGGGCAGGACACAGTGGTTTCCGTGCAGGCATTGCTGGGGGCACGTTATTCGTTCTGATACTGTTGGGGCCTGGGGCCCGACTGGGATGACGCCGAATGTATGATGATCACTATGGATTAAGCGGCAGGCCGTTTCAGCTCACGCCCGATCCACGATTCTGGTTCGAATCAGCCACGCACAAAAAAGCGATGGCCTATCTTGGCTATGGCCTCAGCCAGGGCGAAGGCTTCATCGTTGTGACCGGTGACATCGGTGCTGGCAAAACCACCCTGGTCGGCCATTTAATGGCAACGCTTGATCGCGAACGGCTGCATGCGATCAAGATCGTATCGACCCAGATCGAAGCGGATGATCTGTTGCGGATGGTGGCAACCGGGCTCGATATCGACCCTATTGGCCTCGTAAAGGCGCAGTTGCTGGCGCAGATCGAACGCGGCCTTCACGCGGTGGCGCGGAGCGGTCGGCGAACGTTGCTGATCGTCGATGAAGCACAAGCGCTGCCGGTGTCAGCGCTTGAAGAATTAAGGATGCTGTCCAATTTTCAGGCCGGCGGCCATGCGCTTCTGCAGATATTCCTGCTCGGCCAGCCCGAGTTCCGTCGCCAGCTGCACGGGGCGGCTGGGCTTGAACAGCTTCGCCAGCGGGTGATTGCAATGCATCACCTCGATCCGATGGGGCCGCAGGAGATCGAACCCTATATGCGCCACCGGCTTGCCGTGGTCGGCTGGCAGGGGCGGCCGCATTTCACGCCAGAGGCGGTTGCTGCGCTCTATCATGGATCAGCAGGCGTCCCGCGGCGCCTGAACCAGCTCGCTGGGCGCGTGATGCTGTTTGGTGCCATCGAACAGATCGACACCATTGATGCGCGGGCGGTGGAAGCGGTGATCGCCGATATCGCGGGTGATATGCTGGCCCCGGCGGGTGACGCTGATGTGCCCGAATCCTTCGGCCAGCGCGCCGATCTGCAAGCGTCGACAATGACAATGCGGGACCCTGGCCCGTCTCCCCAATCTGAACCATTGCCGATCCGTCAGGGCAATAGCTGGCGCGAGCCGGGCCCCGGGGTGGCATCGGCTGCACCTCCTGCCGATAGCGCCGAACAGGCCAGGCTCCTCGGTAGGGTCGCGGCACTCGAAATGCGCCTCGAAGATCAGGAACGGGCGCTGCGCCGGATCCTTACCCTGCTCATTGATTGGGTCGAAAGCGACAATCATCGCCCCGATTTGTCTGCCTTTCGGGGGCCGGCCGCATGAATGCGATGAGCCCAGTCGTCGCCGCGCGCGTCTGCAATGCGCTGTCGGTCGATGTCGAGGATTGGTTTCAGGTCGGTGCCTTTGAAACGGTGATCGATAAGCAGGATTGGGATCAGCTCGCGCCGCGCGTTGAGCAGAATACCGATGCCGTGCTCGCGTTATTCGCTGAAAGCGGCGTGAAGGCCACTTTTTTTACGCTTGGCTGGGTCGCCAAGCGCAACCCGGCATTGATCCGCCGGATTGTTGCGGCGGGGCATGAAATCGCCAGCCATGGCTGGGATCATCAACGCGTGTTCACGCTGAGCGCCGAACAATTTCGGCAAGATTTGCTCGAAGCGCGCATGGCGATTGAAGATGCCGCTGGAGTCGCCGTGACGGGGTATCGCGCGCCAAGTTTCTCAATCGATCAGCGCACGCCCTGGGCGCATGCCGAATTGGCCGCTGCCGGCTATCGTTATTCGTCGAGCGTCGCGCCGATCGCGCATGATCATTATGGCTGGCCAGAGGCACCGCGATTTGCATTCAAGCCGCTCGCCGATGCGGATTTAATCGAACTACCGATCACCATCGCCCGGTTTGCCGGCCGGGACATAGCAACAGGCGGCGGCTTTTTCAGGCTGTTCCCCGGCGCGATCACCGATTGGGCGATTGACCGGGTGAATGCGGCGGCTGGTCGCCCGGCGGTGTTTTACTTCCATCCCTGGGAAATTGATCCCGGCCAGCCGTGTGTCGCCAACGCGCCGCTCAAATCAAAGCTGCGCCATTATAGTCGGCTTGGCGCGATGGCGGAAAAGCTTCGCCGCTTGATTGATAGGCATGATTGGGACCGGGTTGATGCCGTGGCCGCTGCGGAAGGGGTTCGGGTCGCGTGACGATGCCATTGCTCTCGATGCCCTTGGCGCTTCGGACAGCTGACCTGGCCGATGCGGGTGATCGCGCGCGGATCGATGGTTTTGTCCGCGCGCATCCGGCGGCAACGCCGTTTCATTTGCCGGCATGGAACATTGCAGTGGCGCGGGGTTGTGGCCAGCGTGCGCATTGTCTGGTTGCTGAGCGCGGCAATGGTGAGATTGCCGGGGTTTTACCGCTGACTGAAATCGGATCGCCCTTGTTTGGTCGCGCCTTGGTGTCGACGGGCTTTGGTGTCGGCGGCGGTATCATGGCGGTGAATGAAGATGCGGTGCCGCTGCTCGCCGAAGCGGGCTGGGCGCTCGCCGAGCGGCTGCGCTGCCCGACAATGGAGCTTCGCGGCGGGCCGTTACCCGGCGGACCTTGGCAGATCGACGAGACGACCTATTTGGGTTTTGCGCGGGATCTCGCCAGTGATGACGAGGGCGAACTTGCCGCCGTGCCGCGCAAGCAGCGCGCTGAAATTCGCAAGGGCCTGGCGCAAAATCTTGATATCGAAACGGGTTGTCACGATAAAGTCGTGAAAGATCATTATTCAGTGTATTCCCAATCAGTGCGGAATCTGGGGACGCCCGTTTTCCCCGCCCGCCTGTTTCGCGAAGTTTTACGCGAATTTGATGATTCCGCAGATATCCTGGTCGTTCGGCAAGGGGGTATGGCGGTGGCCAGTGTGTTGAGTGTGTATATGAACGGCGTTGTGTATC
>JAIERC010000275.1 GCA_019747165.1 Sphingomonas sp.
ATCCCGCAGGCGAGGTGCCGACCGGCTATTACAAGATCGAGCTCGGCAAGGCGAAGGTTGTGCGCAGCGGTGAGGCGCTGACGGTGCTTGCTTATGGCACGATGGTCCATGTCGCGCTGGCGGTGATGGTCGAGGCGGGAGTCGACGCCGAAGTGATTGACCTGCGCACGCTCGTCCCGCTCGATATCGAGACGATCGAGGCATCGGTCAAGAAAACCGGGCGCTGCATGATCGTGCATGAAGCGACACGGACGAGCGGCTTTGGTGCGGAACTCTCAGCACTGGTGCAGGAGCGCTGCTTCTACCATCTCGAAGCACCGATTGAGCGCGTCACTGGTTTCGACACGCCTTATCCGCATAGCCTGGAATGGGCCTATTTCCCGGGGCCGGTCCGGATCGGCGAGGCCCTCAAAAAGATCATGAAGGACGCATAATGGCTCGCTTCACCTTCAAACTCCCCGATATCGGCGAAGGCATTTCAGAAGCCGAAATCGTCGCCTGGCACGTCGCCGTCGGCGACCGGGTCGAGGAAGATCAGCAGATCGCCGACATGATGACCGACAAGGCGACCGTCGAGATGGAATCGCCAGTGTCGGGCGTGGTGATCGAACTGGCGGGTGAAGTCGGTGATCAGGTGTCGATTGGTGCGGCGCTGGTGGTGATCGAAACCGAGGGGGATTTGTCGGCGGAAGAGGCGCCGGCGCTCGCGCCCGTCACTACCGAGCTGAAGGCGGCCCCGCCAAGTGCCGAGCAGACCGAGGTTGCTGAGCAATATGGTGCTGAGAATCCTGGGGTGAGGGGGGGATCGCCTTCCCCCCTCCCGCTTGCGGGAGGGGACGGGGGTGGGCCCGTGCCGCAAACGCAGTCATCGCCTGCCGAAACCGCGCTCCCACCCCCAACCCCTCCCGCAAGCGGGAGGGGAGCGGAGAAAGTCCTCGCCTCTCCCGCCGTCCGCGCGCGTGCTGCCGATCTCGGCATTGATCTTGCCGACGTGAAGACTGACAGTGACCGCGTCCGCCATGCCGATCTCGACGCCTATCTGCGCTATGGATCGGGAGAGGGCTATCATGCGCCGCACGCCAGCCGGGCCCGTGCCGATGAACCGATCAAGGTGATCGGCATGCGCCGCAAGATTGCGGAGAATATGCAGGCTGCCAAGCGCCACATCCCGCACTTTACCTATGTCGACGAAATTGACGTCACCGCGCTTGAAGCGATGCGCGCTGACCTGAATGACAATCGCGGCACCCGCCCCAAGCTCACCATGCTGCCGTTGCTGATCGTTGCGATCTGCAAGGCGATCCCCGATTTCCCGATGATCAACGCGCGCTATGATGACGAGGGCGGGGTGGTGACACGCCACGGCGCGGTCCATCTCGGCATGGCGACCCAGACACCCGCTGGGCTGATGGTGCCGGTGATCCGCGACGCGCAGGATCGCAATGTCTGGCAGCTTGCCAGCGAGATTGGTCGCCTCGCTGAGGCCGCGCGCACCGGCAAAGCCAAGGTGGAGGAATTGTCGGGCTCCACGCTCACCATCACCTCGCTCGGGCCACTTGGCGGCATCGCGACGACACCCGTCATCAACCGCCCCGAAGTGGCGATCATTGGCCCCAACAAAATCGTCGAACGCCCCATCTTTGTCGGCGATGAAATCGTCCGCGCGAAACTCATGAACCTGTCGATCAGCTGCGACCACCGCGTCGTTGATGGCTGGGACGCGGCGAGCTTTGTGCAATTGCTGAAGAAATATCTCGAAACGCCGGTGTTGTTGTTCGCCGACTGAATTTCGTCACATCTTGCGGCTAAGGTGATGTGATGCGGTTTGATCTTCTACAGGCGATCAGTCTGGCGGGCGAGTCCAGTGTCCCCAATGACGATCGCGTCGGCACTGGCGATGCGCTCGCCTGGGTGATCGATGGCGCGACCGATCTTGGCGATCCCGGATTGCTGGGCAGCCGGGGCGGGGCGGCCTGGATCGCGATGGAGGCCAATGCCGCCTTTGCAGCTGCTGGCGATGCCCCATTGATCGTCGTTTGCAAAGGTGTGTTTGCACGGCTGTCGCGTCGATTTGATGCCGTGTGTACGCGGGCACCGGTTGCGCGCTGGGAATTGCCCAGCGCCGCCTTTCTGGCCGCGCGGGTCACGGCGGCGGGACTTGAGCTTGGCTGGCTGGGTGATTGCACAGCGCTGATCCGGCGTGGCGCGCAGGTTGAGCGAGTTGGCCCGCCCGCCGAGCGGGGTGACGAATCGGCCCGTGCCGCCCGCCATGCCGGACATGAGCTTGCCCAAAAGCCCCGACCAGCCTCAATCATCGACAGTCTGCGGACCTCGCGCGAGCGCCCGGGGCGGCAAGTTCTCGGCGTAGAACCGGAAGGCGCAGACATGGTCAACCTAGCCATCGTCCCCGTTGCCGTGGGGGACGAATTATTGCTTATGACGGACGGCTTTGCCGCGCTGGTTGATGGCTATGGGGCGATGGACGAGGCAGCGTTAATGGCGGCGGTGGTGGCAGAAGGGCTGTCCCCGCTTGCAACCAAATTGCGCGCGATCGAGGCTGGCGATGCCGAATGCGTCCGCTTTCCGCGTTACAAAATCTCGGATGATGCCTCGGCGCTCTGGTTGCGGATCGTCGCCTAACCCCCGCCGCGTGTCCGTCCGCGCTGCACCGCGCCGGCCGCCTTGCGCGTTACCCAACGCGGCGTGAAGCGGGTGGCACTTGCCATCACCCTGTTCATCAACCCCGGAATGACGACCGGGCGGTTGGCGCTCAATGCGGCCAGGCCATCGCGCACCACTGGCTCGGGCGCCGTGGCGAAGCGGCGGAAGAAGACATCTTCCATCGCTGCCGCTTCGAAAAATTCTGTCCGCGTCGGCCCCGGACACAAAGCCGTGACATGCACCCCGTGTGGCTTGACCTCTTCATGCAGCGCTTCGGAAAAGCTCAGCACAAACGCCTTGGACGCATAATAGACTGCCATCCATGGACCCGGCTGGAAGGCAGCGGTGGAGGCGACGTTCAATATCCCACCGCGCCGCATCTGCAACATACCTGGTAAAACGGCGTGGCAGAGCTCGATCAGCGCCCGGCAATTCACATCGATCATTTCAGCTTGCGCCGTGCCATTCAGCGCCGCGAAATCACCACGCGCGCCAAAGCCGGCATTGTTGACCAGCAGGTTCACCGCCAGGCCTTGTTTGGCGATATCGGCCATCAGCCCGGCAACCGCACCCGGCTGAGCAAGATCGGCGGCGATGACGTGCGCCTGCGTCCCAAAGCGGTCGCGAATTTGCTGGGCGAGCTGATCGAGCCGGTCGTTGCGCCGTGCTGTCAGGATCACATCATGCCCTTGCGCCGCCAGCGCCAGCGCAAAATGCACGCCCAGCCCGGCGGA
>JAIERC010000205.1 GCA_019747165.1 Sphingomonas sp.
GCCGCAAATCGCTGACCATCCGCGCTGTGAGCGCGCCGCCCGAATTGGTCAGCCGCCGCAGCGCATTGGCGGTTTCCATGGGCCAATCGGCCTCAAGCAATTGACCCCAAAGCGGCGGGACGCCCGCCAGCGTGGTCGCGCCGAACCGATCGACCGCCTTGATGACGTCACGCGGGGTGAGATAATCGAGCGGGATCACCCGCGCGCCGGCTGCCCAGCTCGAAAACAGTTGGTTCTGGCCATAATCGAAGCTGAAGGGCAGCACGCATAATGTCCGGTCATCGGGCGTGAGCCGCAGATAATGCGCGACGCTAATCGCGCCCAACCACAAATTGGCATGGCTAAGCATCACGCCCTTGGGCCGCCCGGTTGATCCCGAGGTATAGAGAATAGCCGCCAGCGCCTGCGGGTCAACCGCGCTTGGTGGCATGACGTCAGCAGCGAACACGGCGTCTTCAAACACTTGGCGACAAGATGAAGGCACGTCGCCCGCTTCCAATGTCGCGGCCCGCGCTTGCTGAGTGACTAGCAGCGCGGCCCCGCTATCGGCAAGGATATGTGCCACCTGCCCGCGCTTCAGCAACGGGTTGATCGGCACATGGACCAGCCCGGCGCGCGGTGCCGCCAGCGGCAACAGGCAAGCAGTGCGCGTCTTGGCAAGCCAGCTCGCCACCCGGTCTCCGGCCTGCAAGCCCTGCGCTGCCAGAAATGCCGCCATTTGGCCGACCGCCTGCTCAAGCCCGGCAAAATCAAGCGTGCCGCCACGATCCGCAATCGCGATCATATCAGCCGCGCCACGGCCCGGCAGATGGTCGATCGGACGGGGAACGGGATCGAGTGGGATCATGCCCCCTTGATACCCGCTAGCGCCGTGCTGCCAAGGGTTAGAGTTGATTGGGGCGAGAGCTTGGCAGAAGCCGGGCAATTCTCTAACGGCCTCGCTTAACGGAAACAGCTTGTGGGTGGTCGCATTGGGGCGGTTGAGTGAAGCCGAGGTTGAAGACACGGTTCGCGCGGTGTTGCGTGATGTGCTGGCGATTAGCGAAGAGCGGATGGCGGACTTTGGCGATGAAACCGAACTTTTCGGCGCGCTGCCCGAATTTGATTCGCTCGCCGTCGCTGGGGTTTTGACTGAACTTGAGGACCGGCTGGGCATTTTGATCGAAGATGACGAGGTCGATGGTGATATGCTGGCGACCTTTGGCGCGCTGACCCGATTTGCCGTCGCGCGGGTCGGCGTTTGATCGACCATTACGACTGGTCCGGCGGGCGCGAGGCGATGCTGCGCTTCGGCCCCGAAAGCGGTCCAGTCGTGGTGATGCTGCTGCCGTTGTTTGAGGAACATAACCGCACGCGCAGCTTTGTCGCGACGATTTGCCGGGCGCTGGCCGATCTGGGGGTGGCGAACGTGCTGCCCGATTTGCCGGGCCAAGGCGAAAGCCTAATGCCGACCGATCAGGCAACGCTCGAGGCCTGGCGCGATGCCGTAACAAGCGTGATCGAGGCTGAACGGAATCGCCGCCGCGTTTATCTGGCATCTTTCCGCGCTGGCGCGATGCTTGATGGCAATGAAGACACGGCGGGTGTCTGGCGGCTCTCGCCCATCACCGGCCACGCCGTTCTGGCTGATTTGCAACGTGCAGAAGCGGTAAGCGGCAAGCAGGATTGGGATGCGCTGGGGCCCGAAAGCGCGCCTGTGCAGCTGGCGGGGAACGCGATTGGTTGGCCGCTCTATGCCGCTTTGCGCGCTGAAGCGGCGCTAATCGATCCTCAGTCGCCCCATCGTACCGTCCGCCTGGAAAGCGATCCTGCAGCCGCCGACATCAAATTCCCCGGCGCGCCGCTGTGGCGACGGGCAGAGCCTGGCAATGACACAGCGCTTGCGGGGCTGCTCGCTAGCGATATCGCCGATTGGGTGCGCTCGTGCGAAAGCTGATCACCTTTCCCTGCGAAGGCGAGACATTAGTCGGTTCGCTTGGCGAGTCGCCAGGCACGACCGGGCTGCTGATCATATCGGGGGGTAACGAAATCCGCTGTGGCGCGCATCGCGGCATGGCGCTGCTGGCGGCTGAACTGGCGGCGCTTGGTATCCCGGTGTTCCGCTTCGATCGGCGCGGAATCGGCGATTCAACGGGCGAAAATGGCGGTTTTGCGTCCTCCGGGCCTGACGTTATGGCAGCTGTCGCCGCTTTCCGCGCCGCTGCGCCGCAGGTGAAGACGCTCGTCGGCTTCGGCAATTGCGATGCGGCGACGGCGTTGTTGCTGCACGGAGGCAACGCTTTCGATCGGTTGATCCTCGCCAACCCTTGGGTCATCGAGCAGGACGACGACTTGCCCCCCCCGGCCGCCATCCGCGCGCGCTATGCCGACCGGCTGCGCGATCCGGCGAGTTGGCGGCGGATGATCACTGGCCAGGTTAATATCAGCAAATTGATCAGTGGATTAGCAAAGGTCGCTTCTACCCAGTCTAAGCTATCGTCATTGGAACGGGCCGTTTTCGAGGCACTGGCCGCGCACCGCAACGCCCGACTGATTCTCGCATCAGGCGACGCCACTGCGATCGCCTTTGCCGATGCAGCGCGCCGATTTGGCCATGATGCAGCACCGACCGTGATCGACACCCCGTCTCACAGCTTTTCGCGGCCAAGCGACAAGGCCGCCCTCCGCGCGGCAATCATTGCCGCGCTTGCCTGAACCCTATTCTGCGGCTTCCGCCACTTTTTCGAAATCCGCCTCGGCAAGGAAGCGCTCGGCATCAAGCGCGGCCATGCAGCCGGTGCCGGCCGCCGTAACGGCTTGGCGATAGATTTTGTCCATCACATCGCCGCAAGCGAACACGCCGTGGATGCTGGTCTTGGTGGTGCCCTTCTCGACTTCGATATAGCCGTCTGAATCAAGCGCCAGATGGCCGCGAAATAATTCGGTCGCAGGATGATGGCCGATCGCAACAAAGCCACCCTCCACGTCTACGGTTGATGCCTCTCCCGTCACCCGATCATGCAGCGCAATACCGACCAGCCCCTCAGGGCTGCCACCGCAGACAAAGGAACGAACTTCCTTGTTCCACAGCACGGTGATCTTGGGATTGGCAAACAGGCGGTCCTGCAGGATGCGTTCGGCTTTCAGGCTGTCACGCCGGTGGATCAGCGTCACATCATCGCTATGGTTGGTCAGGTAGAGCGCTTCTTCGACAGCGGTATTGCCGCCGCCGATCACCGCCACCTTCTTGCCGCGATAGAAAAAGCCGTCACAGGTCGCACAGGCACTGACGCCCTTGCCCTTCATCAGTTCTTCGCTGTCGAGCCCCAGCCATTTGGCCTGCGCGCCGGTCGCGATGATCAGCACATCGCCCTCATAGATATCGCCGCCATCGCCGATCAGCCGGAACGGGCGCCTGGACA
>JAIERC010000389.1 GCA_019747165.1 Sphingomonas sp.
GGCTGCACGGTGGTTGGCGGGGTGCCGGTGGCGCCTGCGCTGGCGTTCCCGGTGCTGTTTCGGCCCTTTATGCTCAGCGGCAACCCGTTGTTTACCCAGCCCGGCAACGATCGCAATTCGGCCTTCAGCCAGCGCCAGTCTGAATCGATCCGGTTTACGGCCGACACCACGCTGAGGATCAACGACGGGCTGACGCTCGACGCTGGCTTCACCTATTCGGGTTATCGTCGCGGGATTGAAGGCACCGACACATTTGGCGATCTACTGCAAAACGCGTTGGCAGGGTTTGGTGGGCCAAATTGCGCGTTTGCCTCGCCGGAGTCGCGCGCGGGGCTGACACAGGCACAACTGGCCGCCGTCGCTGGAACCGGGGGCTGTACCTACTTTAACCCGTTTTCGACCGGCATGGCGGGCAATACGGTGACCGGTGCGGTCAATGCCAACTTCGCCGGGACGCGCGCCCCCGCCGGCTTCAACCTGACGCCCGGCGCCGGTCTGATCAACGATTTGCCGACGATCGACAATTTCTTCCGTACGACGCGCAGCGACACCGACACGCAGTTGATTGTCGCCGATCTCGTGTTGAGCGGGCGGAGCGGTATTCGGCTGCCCGGCGGTGAAATCTCGTTTGCGGTGGGTGGGCAATACCGCGCCGACCGGTATGAAATCCGATACAATGCCGATGCCGACCTTAACGTAAATCCATGCCCGGGTTCGGCGCTCACAGCCAATGCGATCTGCGCGCAACAGACGGGCGCGCTCGGCTTCTTGGGCACCAATCGCGGGCGCATCATCACCGGGAATGTCTATGCCGTGTTCGGTGAACTTCAGGCGCCGGTAACCGACACCTTGAACGTTCAGTTCTCTGCCCGGTTCGAAGACTATGGCGGGCGCACCGGATCGACCTTCAACCCGCAAGGGCGCGTGCGCTGGCAGGCAACGTCGTGGCTCGCGCTGCGGGCAGGCGCGGGCACGACATTCCGCGGTCCGCCCGCGCAGAATCTTGATGGCCAAATCACCTCGCTGCAGGTGATCGGTACGTCATTCCGCGCGATCGATATCCTGGGCAATAACGATCTGCGGCCGGAAACGACAACGACGTATAGCGGCGGCGCGATCGTGAAGTTGGGCGGCTTCAACGCCAGCGTTGACTATTGGCGTTACGAACTTGCTGGCCCGATCGAAGCGGAGCCGGTGCAAGGTATCGTCAATACGCTGTTCGGGGCCAATGGCGTTGCCAATTGCAATAATCCCACCTTTGCCGGGCTGCAATCACGCTTCACCTTCACTGCGGCGGGCTGCGGCATAGCCAATGTGCAGCGCCTGCGCACCCAGTTGGTGAACAGCGCGAATGTAACGACGCAAGGTTTTGATTTTCAAGCGCAATATCGCTTTGCGCTGGGGAAGGCCGACTTGGTGTTCGGCGGGACGGGGACCTATACCCTCGATTACCAAGTTCAGGACTTCTCTGCGGCGGGCGTGGTGGTGCAGCGCAGCTTCAACGCGGTTGGCCTGCTGAACTTCCAGACCACGGCCTATCCGTTGCCGCAGCTCAAGGGCAATATCTACCTGCAAGGCGATCTCGACATTCACCAGGTGCGCTTCCAGGTGAATTACATCGACGGCTATCGTGACCAGCGCACCGCGGCTGTTTTTGGCCCCAATACCGGTGCTTTGGCCGGCGCGTCTGTTACCAACGGCCAGAACATCGGCTCCTTCACGACGGTTGATTTCACGTATCGCCTGGCCTTGAAGAGCAAGACAACGCTCTCGTTGTCGGTGCTCAACATGCTAAATCAGCTGCCGCCATTTGCGCGGCTGGACTTCAACTATGATCCGTTCACCGCGTCACCGCTTGGTGTGAATGCCAAGGTGGGCTTGACCCAGCGGTTCTGATATCGGATCTGGCTTTGCCAACCCTGCCGCCGCCTGGCGTCTTGCCGGGCGGCGGCGATTTTTCCGCCAAGTCGCCTGCACTTACCGGAGTTTGCCCATGGCGACCCTTTCCCCCGAAGCACAGTTAACCGCCGATGCGCGGGCACTGAAGCTGAGGGGGTGGACGCTGGCGCTGTTGACGCTCGTTTATTTCTTCAGCTTCATGGATCGCTACATCCTGTCGATCCTGCTTGAGCAGATCAAAGGCGATCTCCAGCTGAACGACACGCAGCTTGGCCTGCTCTCTGGCTTTGCATTTGCGGTTTTCTACGCGACGCTCGGTATCCCGGTCGCCTGGCTTGCCGACCGCGCGAGCCGTCGGAACATTATTGCCGTTGCGCTGACCTTGTGGAGCGCCATGACGGTGATGTGCGGGACGGCCGCCAATTTCGCGCAGTTGTTGATCTACCGGATCGGCGTGGGTGTCGGCGAGGCGGGATCGAGCCCCCCCTCGCATTCGATGATCGCCGATCTCTACCCGCCCGAGAAAAGGGCAGGGGCGATGGGCATTTATGCAACCGGCGTCGTGCTCGGCGCCGGCTTTGGCGCGATTATCGGCGGCGTGATCGCCAATGCTTATGGCTGGCGCTGGGCAATGGCGGCCGTTGGTCTGCCCGGCATCGTCCTGGCGGTTGTTGTGCGCCTGGTGATGGTTGAGCCGCGGCGCGGATTGTCCGATCCACCCTCGGCGACGCCGCAGGACACCAGCCTGCCCTCGCTGATGGATGGCGTGCGCAGCCTGCTCGCCAGCCCGGCGGCGATCCACCTTATCCTCGGCGTTACGGTGACGGCGTTGATCGGTTATGCGACCGCGAATTTCGGTCCGTCGTTCATGCAGCGATCCTTTGGCATGACGCTGCTCCAGGTGTCGCTAATCTATGCACCCATGCTAGCGTTGAGCGGCGCGTTTGGCGGCATTGTCGGTGGGCGGATCGCCGATGTGCTGGGACGGCGTTATGGTGTGCACGCTCAAGCATGGTTTGTTGCAGCGCTGAAGCTTGCCGCGCTGCCCTTTGCCATCGCGTTTTACCTGTCTGATGACCTGATCTGGGCCTTTGTTGCGGTGACGACGTATCTCTTTCTCTCGTCGAGCTATTTGGGTCCAAGTTTTTCGTTGATTCAGGGCCTTGCGCCAACGCGGATGCGCGCGGTGTGGGCGGCGATTACACTGCTGGTCCTCAACCTGATCGGCATGGGACTTGGGCCGAGCATTACCGGCATGTTGAGCGACCTGTACAAGCCCGTATTTGGTGCTGAATCGCTCCGCTATGCCCTGTTGAGTACCATCCTGCTGACGCCCTGGGCGATCTTTCATTATTGGCGGGCGGGCGTGCTGCTGACGCGTCAAGCGGCGGCATAGCGCATCGGCTGCTGCGGCAGGACATGGTTGACCCGCGCGGCCAATGCTTGAAGATCGCACGATGACGACGACACATTCGCACCGCCGTGTGCTGACCGCCAGCTTTGTCGGAACA
>JAIERC010000512.1 GCA_019747165.1 Sphingomonas sp.
AGCCGATCGAACGCGAATGGCGGATCATGCGCGGTTGCCTGGAAGTGTTGGCGGCGACCAACCATCCATTGACGATCACCACCAAATCAGATCGCGTCGTTCGCGATATCGATCTCTTGGCCCCGATGGCAGCAAAGCAACTGGTCGCCGTTGCCATCTCGATCACCTCGCTCGATCCGACACTGGCGATGACGATCGAACCGCGCGCGCCCAGCCCCGCCAAACGGCTCTCGGCGATCCGCGCGCTCGCGGCGGCCGGTATCCCTGTTTATGTCTCGGTCTCCCCGGTGATCCCGGCGATCACTGATCATGAGATCGAACATATTCTGGCAAGCGCCGCCGACGTTGGCGCGCAAGGGGCCTTTTTCCTACCGATACGATTGCCCTGGGAAGTCGCGCCGCTCTTCAAGGCGTGGCTGGACACGCATTTCCCCGATCGCGCCGCCAAGGTAATGGCGATCATCCGCGACATCCGGGGCGGGCGCGATAACGATCCCAATTTCCACACGCGATTTCGCGGGCAAGGGCCTTGGGGACAATTATTGCGCACCCGCTTCCAGATTGCCTGCCGCAAGCACCAGCTCGACCGGGGACAGGTGGCGCTGCGCACCGACCTGTTCCGGCCGCCGACGGGCGCGCAAGGACAGCTTTTTGACTAAGCGGTGCAATCCCTAAGCAACGCTCGCCAACCGATGATCCTTATATTGCGCCCGCAGCGCCGTTTTTAGCAGCTTGCCGGTCGCCGTGTGCGGCAGGTCATCAACGAACAGGATTTCATCGGGCAGCCACCATTTGGCGACATGGCCCGCAAGATGGGCGTTGATTTCGGCCGGCGTCACATCGCTGCCTGCTTTGCGCACCACCAGCAGCAGCGGACGCTCATCCCATTTGGGGTGATAAATGCCAATCGCCGCCGCTTCGGCGACCCCCGGACAGCCAACCGCTGCATTTTCCAGATCTACCGAGCTGATCCATTCGCCGCCTGATTTGATGACGTCTTTGGCGCGATCGGTAATCTGCATCGTGCCATCGGCATGGATCACTGCGACGTCACCGGTATCAAACCAGTTATCCGCATCGACGCAGTCAGCCTCGGCCCTAAAATAACGTTTGATCACCCAGGGTCCGCGAATCTGCAGGCGACCAGAGCTTGCGCCGTCGCGCGGTTGCTCGACATCGTCATCATCGACCACGCGGAGCTCGACGCCAAAGGGAATCTGGCCCTGCTTGCAGACCATGTCGAGCTGCTCGCCCAGACTCAGCTCATCCCAATGCGGCGGCGGCGCGCCTGCCGTGCCAATCGGTGACGTCTCGGTCATCCCCCACAGATGCGCGACCCGCGCACCCATCCCCATGATCCGTTCGATCATCGCGCGGGGGGCAGCAGATCCACCGATCGTGACTTGCTTCAGATAGCGCGGCGCTTCACCCGTGGCATCAATATGCTGGAATATCGACAGCCACACTGTCGGCACGCCAGCCGAATGCGTGACCTTTTCCTGGTTCATCAACTGGCACAGCACGGCAGCATCATTGACACAGGCATAAACGAATTTTGCGCCCGAGAGAGCCCCGGCAAAGGGCAGACCCCAAGCGGCGGCGTGAAACATCGGCACAACCGGCAGAATTACTGCCTGCGACGAAATGTTGAGCAACCACGGCGCAACGCCGGCCATGGCATGGATCATGGTTGATCGATGCTCGTACAGGACGCCCTTGGGGTTGCCGGTCGTCCCACTGGTATAGCACAGCATGCAGGGATCGCGCTCTGGCCCCTCATGCCATTGATAATGGCCGTCTTCCAGCGCGATGATGCCTTCAAAGCTCATCGCCCCCTCGCCATCGAAGCAGATATAGTGTTCGATGCTGGTCCATTGCGATTTCAGCCGATCGACCAGCGGCTGAAACTGCTTGTCATAGATCAGCACGCGGTCTTCAGCATGGTTCGCGATATATACTAGCTGTTCGTCGAACAGCCGCGGATTAATCGTATGGATCACCCCGCCCATGCCGATGACACCATACCAGGCGGCGAGGTGGCGGCTATGGTTCATGGCCAGGGTCGCAATCCGATCTCCAGGGTTCATTCCCATTTTTACAAGCGCTTGTGCTAGTTTCTTCGCATCTCGCGCGATGCCAGCCCAGCTTGTCCGGGTCTCATGACCATCAGCCCAATAGGTGACGATCTCACGCCCGCCATGTTCACGTGCCGCATGGTCCAGCAAGCGCGGTACGCGCAGCTCAAAATCCTGCATTCCACCCAGCATGTTGGGTCTCTCCCTTTTACCCGACCAGCGCGAGCCGCTTTGTCTCAGCGGTCTTCAGCGCCACCTCGGCAATACCCTGCATTGTCTCGATCCGGGTCGCAAGCTCGCCATCGAGCAAAAAGTCACGGCCGAGCAGCAGCAATGCTTCGCCACCGTCGGGAAGGGCGGCCCTCAGATAAACCTCGCCCCGCGCGCCTCGCGCCTCGGCCAGCAACGCGCCGAGCTCGCCAATTGCCCGCGGATCATCGACGACAATCTCCATCACCATTCGGGCTGTGTTCGCCAGGTCCTCAAATGCCTGCAACCGTTTGACCGTGACGCGCGGGGTTTCTTCACCCGGTCGGCGATCCAGCTCGACCGTGGCGATGCCGCAGCCACCGCTCCGCGCTGCTTCTTCGAGGTCCGCCGCGACAGCGTCGTCAAAACAGGTCGCTGCGAACTGCCCCGAGGCATCCGACAGGGTCGCCATTAGGTAGCGCCGCCCCTTGGCTGACGTTCGCCATTTAGTATCCTCGACCAGTACGGCCATCGTCGCGCCGGCGCGCGTGCCGTCATCGGGAATGTCGAGTTCACCCAGGCCGACAAAGCTGCGCGCGCCATGCATTTTAGCAAGATGGCGATGGCGATCGACCGGATGCGCGGAGAAATAAAAGCCAAACGCCTCCTTCTCCTGATCCATCCGCTGGGCCAGCGTCCAGCGCGCAGAAAGTGGCAGCTTTATCGAGGCTCCTGAGGACGGTTCACTCTCGCCAAACAATCCGCCCTGCCCGCTGATCCGCTGATCATGCAGCCGTGCAGCGACGGCTAAAATCGTTTCGGCGCTGGCAAAAATGCCCGCCCGATTGGGATCAATACTGTCAAAAGCCCCCGCCGCTGCAAGGGTTTCCAGCTGACGCTTGTTCATCAGGCGGGGATCAACGCGGGTAGCGAGATCGTCGAGCGACGCAAACGGTCCGTTTTCACGGCGTTCGACGACGAGGCGCTCCATCGCCCCCTCCCCGACCGATTTTAGCGCCGCAAGGGCATAGCGCACGGCAAGTCCCGCGCCTGCTTCAGTCTGAGTTTCCTCCACCGTGAACTCAGCGTCGCTGGCGTTGATGCACGGCGGCAATATCTTCACGCCCATGCGCCGCATATCATCGGTGA
>JAIERC010000518.1 GCA_019747165.1 Sphingomonas sp.
CGAAACCATGGGGCTGCTGACCCCGCGCGATCGCTTGTGCGTTGTCCAGCTTTCCGATGGCGGCACGGATGAACATCTGGTGCGCTTTGCGCCGGGCAGTGACTATGCCGCGCCTAATTTGCGGCAGGTGCTGGCGGATCCGGATCGGCTCAAGCTTTATCACTTTGCGCGCTTCGATCTGGCAGCGATTCGCCATTATCTGAACGTCGTTGCCGCGCCCGTTTATTGCACCAAGATCGCCTCGCGGCTGGTGCGGACCTATACTGATCGGCATGGGCTGAAGGAGCTTGTCCGCGAACTGCTCGGCCAGGAACTGTCCAAGGCGCAGCAATCCTCCGATTGGGGCGCCCCCAATTTGTCAGAGGCGCAGAAGGACTATGCCGCCTCTGATGTGCGTTTTCTGCATGCGATGAAGGCCGAACTCGATTTACGGTTGCATCGCGAAGGCCGGATGGCGCTGGCGCAATCCTGCTTTGATTTCCTCCCCGCCCGGGCCGAGCTTGATCTTGCGGGCTGGCCGGAAGTCGATATTTTCGCGCATGTCTGATCCAGATGGCTGAGGACACGCTTATCGAGCGACCGGCGCGTCAGCTTTGGGCGGCCCCCGGCGGCCAGCATGATCGCGTTGTCGAAACCTCGCGCTGGGTGCTGCCGGTGATGATCGGCGTGTTTGCGGCATTTCTGGTCACCGCGCCGCTGACGACGAGCGGAGATGTCAGCTTTCTGCTCGACAAGAACAAGGTCGAAGTCGCCAAGGAACGGCTGCGGATTCAATCGGCGCTGTACCGCGGTGCCGATCAACAGGGCCGACCATTTTCGCTTCGCGCGGGATCGGCCGTCCAGAAAAGTTCGGCTGAGCCGATCGTGAAGCTTACCACCTTGTCCGCCGAATTGGCGATGGCAGGGGGCCCTGCGCATCTGCGCGCCGATGCGGGCCGCTATGATATCGCGAGCGAAAAGGTGATGGCTGATGGGCCGATCCGGTTCAATGGACCGGGTGGCTATAATCTGGTGACGGGCAATGCCACGCTCGACCTGAAAACCCGCAAGCTCAAAAGTGACGGCGCGGTGACGGGAAAAGTGCCGCAGGGCAGCTTCAGCGCCACAAGCATGTCGGCCGATCTGGATAGCCATGTCGTCACGCTGGATGGCGATGCCCGCTTGCGGATCGTGCCGCGAAGGGCGAGATAGGCGTCCATGCACGCGCCCCGACTTTTCCCCGCCCCGTTTTTTCCGCCCCGGCTTGCTAGCGGCCTGCTGGCCAGCGCTTTGCTGGCGATAGCCGGAGCCTCCACCGCGCAGACTCGACATGATTCGGCAGCGCCGATCGATTTCGGTGCCGATCATATCGAATTGCAGGATAAGGCCAATCGCGCCATTTTAACGGGCGGTGTCACCGTCCACCAGGCAGAGATGACGCTGAGTGCCGCGCGAATGACGGTCGCTTATACGGGCCAGATTGTTGATGGCAGCCCGCAGGTTTCGCGGCTCGATGCGTCAGGCGGCGTCACGGTAACCCGGCCCGATCAATCGGCGCGCAGCCAATATGCGGTTTATGATATTCAGCGGCGCGAAATCACCATGCTTGGCAATGTCATGCTGGTGCAGGGGGGCAATCCGGTGAACGGCGGGCGCTTGCGGATCGATTTGGATTCTGGGCGCGCTTATCTTGATGGTGGGGCAGCTGTGGGCGGCAACGCGGGCGGCGTCACCAGCTCGGGTGGCCGGGTAACGGGCCGATTCTCGGTGCCAAAACGCGACAAATAGCCTTGAACCTGCGGGGCATGCGCGGCGTTGGGCTTTCCCCGGCGCACGTGATCGGGCAATAGCCATGCACGAAGCTTGCCAATTGCACTTTTTCAACACGGCATTAACCATTTCCTGCAAGCATTGAGGCTGCACCATGGACGATGTAACCACCTTGACGGCTGCTGCCGTAAGCGCCGTTCCGCCGGTATCACCACCGGTTGCCGAGGGGCTTTCGGTCGTCTCCATTGCCAAGGCCTATGACAAGCGACCCGTGCTGTCTGATGTGTCGGTATCGGTTGGTCGCGGCGAGGTTGTCGGGCTGCTGGGGCCGAACGGGGCGGGCAAGACGACCTGCTTTTATTCGGTCATGGGGCTGGTAAAGCCCGATTCAGGCCGCATCATGCTCGACGGCGTCGATATTACCGGCCTGCCCATGTATCGCCGCGCCATCCTTGGGCTTGGTTATTTGCCGCAGGAGACCTCGATTTTTCGCGGCTTGTCGGTCGAAAAAAATATTCTCACGGTGCTGGAGCTTTCTGAGCCCGATGCAACCAAGCGGACCGTGCGGCTTAATCAGTTGCTTGACGATTTCGGCCTTACCCGCTTGCGCGATGCCCCGGCCATGGCGCTGTCGGGCGGTGAGCGCCGCCGCGCCGAAATCGCACGCGCGCTGGCGGCTGATCCCTCAATCGTGCTGCTCGACGAACCCTTTGCCGGCATCGATCCGATTTCGATCGCCGATATTCGCGATCTGGTCATTGCGCTTAAGACTCGCGGCATTGGCGTCTTGATCACTGATCATAATGTCCGCGAAACGCTGGAAATCGTTGATCGCGCGTACATTATTTATGATGGTCGCGTGCTGTTTACCGGATCGCCCGATGAGCTGGTGGCGGACGCCAATGTCCGCCGCTTGTATCTGGGCGAGGGTTTTTCGTTGTAACGATGCCGCTTTGCCCTTGGCCTTGTTGCTTTCCTGGCACCCGCAGCGATTGCGTGCGGCAAGGGCGCGCGGCAATGCGTGAAGCGCCGGCAGGTGCTGTGGTGCTGCGGACGCCCTGATGGCCCTCGGTCCACGCCTCGATCTGCGCCAGTCGCAATCGCTGGTGATGACGCCCCAGCTGCAACTGGCGATCCGCCTGCTCGCGCTCTCCAATCTGGAAGTTGAAGGTTTTATTGCAGAAGAGATTGAGCGCAACCCACTGCTAGAGGCCGGGCCGCCCGACGATGACGGGCCGACCCAGGAGCGCGAGGTGTCCGCCGAACTGCCCAGCGAACCAGCCAGCGCGGATGAGCTCATCATGGGCGGCGATCATGCCGGTGAGGCCGCGCTTGATGTCGATTTCTCTGCCGAGACATTCCACCATGACAGCGTGGCGGATGGCGCCGGCATGGACGGTTCGCTTGGCATGAATGCAGCCAGCGGCGCAGGTTCCGCGAGCGAGGACGGGCCCGATTTTGACAGTTTCGCCGCGGTCGATATCAGCTTGGCCGATCATCTGCTTGCCCAGGCCGGCCCGGTAATGAGCGGCGCGGATGCGTTTATTGCCGCGCATCTGATCGATCAGATTGACGAATGCGGCTATCTTACCGTGCCGCTGCTCGACATCGCCAATCGGCTGGGCGTGCCGCTCGCCCGGGTAGAAGCCGTGCTGGCGACGATCC
>JAIERC010000284.1 GCA_019747165.1 Sphingomonas sp.
TCATCAGCGCCTTCATGGGGCCAGACCTTCTTTGCTTGGCAACCGCGGCTGCCGGTAAAAACGAACACGCCGCCCCAGGCAGGAGCGGCGTCGTTGGGCGTGCTTCTACGCGGGAGCTGTTAAAAGTCAAGCATCCGGGCGGGCTTGCGAGTGGGTATCAGAATACCGCTTGATTTCGACCGGGCGACGCTTGAGCCAATTTGCCAGGCGCCTGGTCACCCGATCGCGCGGTGGCGCCCGAGGTAATGGGCGGCAACAATGGCGGCAATCAGGGTCAGGGCTGCATTCACTTGATGCGCAACCGCGATCGTGATCGCGACACCGCTCATCAATGTGGCAATGCCGAGCAGGATCTGCAGCGTGACCAACCCGGCAATGGCATAGCCGGGCCGCGCCGCGCCTTGGCGGATTGCCTGCCAGGCGAGCAAGCCGAGCCCGGCGGCGGCGGCAAAGGCGAACCAGCGATGGATGAATTGCACGACGACGGGGTTGTCGACCGCATTGCGCCACGTTGGTGACACCATTGGCGTTCCGGCCGGGAACCAAGCGTCGCCCATGAGCGGCCAGCTGGCAAAAGCGTAACCGGCGTCCAGCCCGGCGGTGAATGCGCCGAAGATGATTTGGACGCCGAGCAGGACCAGCGCAATCGCCGCGATCGGCACCAGCCTGGACGGGCGGGCGATGGCGAGATTACCGGCCATGTTATGCGCGGCCCGCAGATCAAGCGCGGTCCACACAATCCCACCGAGCAGGATCAGCGCTGTCACCAGATGGACTGCGAGGCGGATATGGCTGACATCGGTACGGACCGACAGGCCTGACGCGACCATCCACCAGCCAATCGCGCCCTGCAGGCCACCCAGCGCGAGCAAGGCGCTCAGCCGCCAGCCATAGCCGCGCGGGATCTGGCGGCGGACCGCGAACCAGATCAGCGGTAGAGCAAAGGCCAGGCCGATCAGTCGCCCAAGCAGCCGATGGACATATTCCCAGAAGAAAATTGCCTTGAACCCGGCAAGCGTCATGCCGGCGTTGATTTCCCGATATTCAGGGATCTTCTTGTACCCGTCGAACTCAGCCTGCCAGGCGGCATCGGTCAGCGGCGGCAAGGTGCCGCTGATCGGTTTCCACTGGGTGATCGACAGGCCGGATTCGGTGAGCCGGGTAATCCCGCCAACCATGACCATGGTGACGATCATGGCCGCGACAATGAACAGCCATAGCGCCATCGAGCGCGGGCGGGTGCGAAGCATGGCGTTTGTTTGCATGAGCATTTGGGTCCCTTAATCCAATATCACCCCGGCGTCACCACCGCCCCCGGGCCGTAGCCAGCGCAAAAAATCTGCACGGTTGTCGCAATGATATATTGTAACTCCCGTCGCGACATGCCAAATGGCGGCCCATGACGAGCCGCGCCCAAACAAATTTCCCCCTGTTGAGCGATATCGGGTTCGATCGCATTGCGATCGGCATTTCCGGTCTGTGTGCGGTGCATTGCTTGGCGACGGCAGTGCTGGTGGCGCTTGCGGCATCGGCGGGGGGCTTGTTGCTGTCGCCGATTATCCACGAAGTGGGCTTGATGATCGCCATTGGGCTGGGTGCGCTCGCGCTGGGGCGTGGCGTGTTGCAGCATGGCTATATGATGCCCGCCGCCATCGGTGCGCTTGGACTGGGCGTTATGGCTGGTGCCATTTCGTTGCCGCATGACGGCAGCGGGGAAACGCTGTTCACCCTGATTGGCGTTGGGTTGTTGGCCCTTGGCCATGATCTCAACCGTCGGGCGGTTTCCTGACGGCGCTTGCCGTGGTGCCCCAGAGCACGTAAATCGCATTGATGGCCGGGCATCATCATCACGAACATGAAGGTATAGCGCTTGCAACGGCAGCGCAGGCGACGCTCGAGCGATCCGGCGAGCAATGGACCGCGATGCGCGCCCGTATTTTTGAGGCGCTGGCCGGGTTCGACAAACCGGCATCAGCCTATGACATTGCCGATGCCGTTTCCAAGGTGGAAGGGCGGCGTGTGGCCGCAAACAGTGTCTATCGCATTCTCGACCTGTTTGTGACCGCCAATCTGGCGCGCCGGGTCGAAAGTTCGAACGCCTATATTGCCAATGCCCACCCCGATTGCTTGCATGATTGCATCTTCCTGGTTTGCGACAGTTGTGGCCAGACGACTCATCTGGATGATGATCACATCACGCGCGGGGTACGATCAGCCGCGCAAGCTGCTGGTTTTTCGCCTGAACGCCCGGTGATCGAGGTGCGCGGCAAATGCGCCGATTGCGATTGAGCAATCAGAGCGGCTTGCCCATCCGGACGAGCGGCACGGCCACACCATTGACGGGTGGTGCCTCAACGCGTTCGATCGGCTGATAGCCGCAGGCCGTGTATAGCGGCTGGCCAGCCAATGTCGCCATCAGTTCAGCCCGATCGAAACCGGCATCGCGCGCGGCTGATTCGCACCAGTCGAGCACCATCCGGCCGATCCCGCGCCGAACATAATCGGGGCTGGTGAACATCGCGCGGATTCGCGCCGGATCTTTGCCCGGATCGAGCCGACGAGGATCGCGGAGCGCTTTGCTGTGGTTGCCCCCATAAAGCGTTGCGCGATTGCTCCAGCCGCCGCAACCGGCCAGCGTCTCGCCGTCCAGAACCAGCACATAGCTGCCATCGTCGATTAACTGCGAGTCGAGTCCCATCACCGATCTGCTGGCGGCGATCTGACCGGGATCGAGAAAGTCGCGTTGCAGTTCGGCGATCGCGCGCTCCATCAGCGCGGCGATGGCAGGGGCATCTTCATGCTGGGCGACGCGGAGATGAAGGCTGATCATGCATATTTGTCACATTTCGGCGCAATTTGGTGCAAGCGATTTCAGATGATCGACTTAGATAAAAGCCTCGTTTATTCTGGTCCTATGGTAGATCGTCCCCACACCCCGCTTTTGGACACTGTGACCACGCCTTCGGATTTACGGAAGCTGTCACCGGATCAGTTGCCGCAATTGGCGGCGGAGTTGCGTAGTGAGGTGATATCGGCGGTTGGGGTGACGGGCGGCCATTTGGGGTCGGGCTTGGGCGTGGTCGAGTTGACGACGGCGCTGCATTATGTGTTCAACACGCCGGAGGACCGGCTGGTGTGGGACGTTGGCCATCAATGTTACCCGCACAAGGTGCTGACTGGGCGGCGCGACCGCATTCGGACGCTGCGGATGGGCGGGGGCCTCAGCGGCTTCACCAAGCGCAGCGAGAGCGAATACGATCCGTTCGGCGCGGCGCATTCATCGACCTCGATCTCGGCGGCGTTGGGCTTTGCGATTGCCAACAAGATTGCGGGCAAGCCCGGCAAGGGCATTGCCGTCATCGGCGACGGATCGATGTCGGCGGGCATGGCCTATGAGGCGATGAACAATGCGGCGCAGGCGGGCAACCGGCTGG
>JAIERC010000127.1 GCA_019747165.1 Sphingomonas sp.
TCCACGGCGATCGGTCGCAGCGATTCAGCGGTCGTCTCATCGCAAACAAAGGCAACAAAGGGTTCACGCGTGCCAAAGCGGCCCGGGTTGAAAGGGGCGTTCATTAGCCTTCACCCCCGCCGCTTGACGATGCGCCGCCGCTGCCACCTGCACTGGCACCGCCGCTAGCGCCGCTGGTTGTGCTGCTGCCCCCCGATCCAGTGCCGG
Source organism: Sphingomonas sp. (assembly GCA_019747165.1). Taxonomy (GTDB): domain Bacteria; phylum Pseudomonadota; class Alphaproteobacteria; order Sphingomonadales; family Sphingomonadaceae; genus Sphingomonas. The sequence continues at coordinate 208 of JAIERC010000127.1, forward strand.
AACGGAGCGCCTTGATCGCGCGCGACCCGGTCGCGGGATCAGAGGTCGCGCCACCGGGCTGGCCACGCACTAGATCTTCTGGTTGGGCGACCATCGACGCCAGATTGGAATTGATCGCACAGCCATGATTGGAGGAGGTATGGGCGTTGAAGTTGAACGTCCCGGCATCGTGATTGTCCGGGCAGCTCGGCACGGATGCCGTTGTCCGCGTCAGGATGATGCGGATTGCCCCGGGGCCGGGCGGCGTCGCTGAAATCGGCACAGCATCAGCCAGGAACAGGCCGTAGCGCCCGATCACTGCGGCAATATCAGCGCGCGCCATGCTGTTGATTCCGGCAGGATCATCAAGCGCGATCTTGTCGCCATAGCCAAGTCGAAGCGTGCCCAACCAGCCCGATAGCCGCTGGAGTTCGCCGACGGATGGGCGACCATCATCGGTGGTCATATCAAAAATATAATCGGTGCGGGTGACAACCGGCTGGTGAACCGATTCGAGACCGTGATTGTCCTGCATCGACCCAGCGCATCCTGCCATCAATAGGGCCGGAGCAGCGAGGACGATAATCGAGAGACGGTTGAACATGATCTTCTCCCTACGGCGATGGGCGGTCATTTGAGGCTGAACCCTGGGGCGGCACTGCTGCTGCCCTTGCGCGGGCTGGGGGCGATGACCTTGGCGTCCTCGCGAATGGGCTGTGTGGGGCTTGGGCCGAGTGGCAATGGGCTGACCGCACCAATGGCAGGCTGGCTCGATGCCGGCGCGACGCTGGGTTTGGGCCGATCTTCCGTGTCCGAGCCACGCGACAGCGAGCCCATGAACACCCGATCAAGGTCGGAGGGTGCCTTATAGCCGTCGGTCGGCAGCACAATCTCATTCGCGTTGACTGGTTTCACCAAATACGGGGTGATCACGATCACCAACTCGGTTTCATCACGCTGGAACGAGTTAGAGCGGAACAGCGCGCCGAGCACCGGCACATCGCCAATCCCGGGTGCCTGTGAGATCGAATTGTTGTGGTTGTTCTGCAGCAGGCCACCGATCATCAGGCTCTGTCCCGAGCCGAGTTCGACCGTCGTTTCTGCTCGGCGGGTCGTGAGCGCGGGGATGGTGGTACCATTGATCTGCACCGCGCCAGCCGATGTCAGCTGCGATACTTCCGGGCGGATGCGCAAGGAGATGCGACCGTCTGATAGCACCGTTGGGGTATAGACCAGGCTGATGCCATATTGCTTATACTCAACTGAGACCGCGCCCAGGCCCTGGCTGATCGGGATCGGAATCTCACCACCCGCCAGGAACGTCCCCGTTTCGCCAGAAAGGGCGGTCAGGTTCGGGTTGGCGAGCGTGGAGACCAGTCCTTTACGTTCACCCAGATCGAGTGAGGCGAGAAGGTCCGCGCCAAAATAGCGCCCGGCAAGGCCCAGCGCGGTGCCAAAGGCGGGGCTGTTCGGGAATTGGAACAAGGTAGCGCCGGGCGTCAGACCATGTTGATCGACCGTTGTCGTTTGGGTGGTGTCGCCCGGTATGGTTGAAATCGCTCCCTGGCGGCCCTGCGCAATGTTGAACAGCGGATTGCCGCTGCCACGGTTCTGGATGTTGACACCGATATTCTTGATGAAAGAGCGGCTGACCTCAGCAAATTTTACCTGCAAATTCACTTGCAGTGGCGTCGCCGTCTTCAGTTTCACCAGCACCTTGGTCGCGTCGCCGACATAGGCCTGCACGAGGCGTTCGGCTTCGGCGGCATCATCTGGCTGCAACACCGTGCCGGTCAGCAGGATCAGGCCGTTCATCGGCGTTGCAACGATATGGGCATCGGGCATCGCCAGCGACAGCATTTGGCCGACCGAATCGATATTGGCCCCAACCCGGATGCTGGCGGCGTAGACGACCGCGCCGCCCTTGCTGGTGGCATAGATGGTCGTTTCGCCGGCAGTTTTACCAAAGACATAGAGCTGGGTTGGTGAACGCACCTGAACATCGGCAATCTTGTCGTCAGCCACGAATAGATCAGTCATTGGCCGGGCCAGATTGATCAGCCTGCCGCGACCGATCGCGACATCGACTGTCGTCGTCGGCGATGCGGCCACGGTCTGCGCGTCGGTTGGCGCGGTACTGCAGATCGCACTGGCAGCGACCGCGGCCGCGATTGGCCATCCGATCAGTTTTGCTGGATTACGCATGCTATTTCTTCCCTCCGACCGAAACGTCGGTCACAGCATTGCCGCGTGCGATGCGGACGATTGGCCCAGTTGCGGCACCGCCTGGAAAGGCAACGCCATTCGGGCCTGTTGTTTCGCTAGCAGGCTTGCCGGGCACCGTGCTGCGCTGGAAGCGCGAGACATCGGCACCAGTGGCAAAGGTGGAGGCACCTGCTGTCGGACGTGAGGCGATCTTCATGATCATCGCCTTTTCCGCATTGGGATCGCTGCCATCGGGCACCGAGACCGAGCCCGATGCAATTGCTTCTTCGAGTTCGGCGTTATTGTCGGCGATTGAGCGCAACGCGACCGAAAGCGAGCCGAGCGTTTGGGCCACCGTCAATTGCTCAGCGAGCTTCGGTGTGGCTTCGACGGTGATGCTGGAAAAAGTGCGCACAACGGTCTTGCCGTCTTCGCCCACCGTGTTGTCGGTGCGTTGATCGGTCGCCAGCACGCGCAGATTGCGCAGCACGGTTTCCGATACCTTGAGCGGCGGGCCATCGCCGCCGCCGGCAACCGTCTGGGTGAGCATCAAATCGATCCGGTCACCGGGAAAGACAAAACCGGCAACGGCGGCATTGGCCTGGACCGGCACGGTAACGGCGCGCATCCCCGGTCCGAGCGCGGCAGCCAAAAAGCCGCGATCGCCCGGCTTGACCAGTGCGCCCTGGGTAACGGGCTGGCCGGCGGTGATCGCGTTGCGGACCACGGTGCCTTGCAGTGATTTCAGATCGGTTTGCTTCTTGAGGAAATAGGCGTTGTCGACCAGTTCTTTGGGCCAGGGCTGAAATTTCAGGGCGGTTGCGTCCAGGATCGTACCAACCGGCAAAGCACGCGTCGCGACCAATACCTCAGGGCCATCGACTTGCTGGACGGGTTGGACGACGGCTGCGCCAGCGACGGGCGTGCTCGACCCGGCGACCAGACTGCGCGCCATAAATGCCGTCAACGCCGCTACGATCAGCGCGCTCACCAAAAGTATGATCTTCTTACCATCCATGACACATTCGGCCTTTTCGGACGCGGATCGGT
>JAIERC010000324.1 GCA_019747165.1 Sphingomonas sp.
TATCTTGAAGGGGTAAAGATGATTGATCGACGGCAGATGCTTGCAGGTGGCGCGTTGCTGCTGGCACTTCCGGATGCAGCGCGGGCTGGCCTTTCTGTGCCTTCCAGCAATCACCTGCTCTTCAACATTCTGCGTAAAGGATCAAAGCTCGGCACGCATGAGGTGACGATTACGCCCAGCGCTGGCGGGCTGACGGTCAATGTTGCGGTCGATCTTGCCTATTCGCTGCTGGGCGTCACCCTTTACCGCTATACGCACCGCGCGACTGAGGTCTGGTCGGGGGATCAGGTCGTCTCGCTCCGCAGCACCACTAACGACAATGGCGACAAATATCAGCTGATCGGGCAGCGCGGGCCCGAAGGGCTGGCGATTCAGACCAACAAGGTTGCGCGCTATATCGCGCCTGCCAACGCGCTGCCCGCAACGCACTGGAACCAGCGCGAGCTTGATGGTCCTTGGATTAACACACAGGACGGCAAGCTGATGCGGCCCAAGGTCAGCCCTCGGGGCATTGAAACCATCGTCGCCGGTGGCGGCAAGACGATCAAGGCTCACCGCTTCGCGCTGACGGGCGAGGTGCAGCTCGATATGTGGTATGATGACGATCTCGGCTGGTCCGGCCTCAGCTTTAACAAGGGAAAGACGCCGATCCGCTACGAACGACAGCTCTAGAGCCATTTGTGGCCAACCTTACCCACCCCTCCCCTTCAGGGGAGGGGCAGGGGTGGGGGCTCTCCCCAAGCGCCGCGCATGTTGATAGCCCCAACCCCTCCCCTGAAGGGGAGGGGCATAAGTGCCTCCTTGTGATCACAAGCAGTTGTAATTGGCTTTACGCGTCGCTTGATCGCGATCAGCTTTTCACCCGTTATAGCCAGGCAGACATCGCCGCATTGACGGCATCTGGTGCTTCCCAGGGCACGAAATGGCCGGCATCGATCGTCACGAGCGTCATTTCAGGCACCAGCGCGTCCAGCCCTACCAGTTGGCTCGGCTTCAGCGCGGTATCGGCCATCCCCCAAATGACAAGCGCTGGCATGGCGAGCAGGGGAAAGGGTTTGTCGAGAAACGCGGGGCGGGGCGGCTCCTCATCCATGGCGGGCACGATGATCGGGCTGGCGCGATACCAGTTGTACATCGCGGTCAGCGCGCCCGTCTGGCGCCATTGATCCAGATAATAGGGGCGTTCCTCGGCGAGCTTGGTCTGGTCAGCATGGCCAACAAAGGTCTTGGCGAAATAGGCCTCAACGCCGATGGTCGCGATATGCGCTTCGAGTGACGGGTTGCGGAATGCCCGGATGTACTGGCTGGCGGCGCGCTGATCGGGATCATCGAACATCGTGCGCTGAAAGATCAGCGGGTGCGGCGCATTGATGATGATCAGCCGCTCGACCCGGTCGGGCCGATTGAGCGCGCCCATCCAAGCGACTGCGCCACCCCAGTCATGTCCGATCAGGGTGAAGCGATCCTTGCCGAAATGATCGGCCAGCGCCAGCACATCGCCGAGCAGCTTGGCGGGGGTATAATCACTGACCAGTTCGGGCTTTGACGACCGTGCAAAGCCGCGCTGATCAGGCGCGATGACGAAATGAGTCTTGGCCAGTTCGGGGATCTGGTGACGCCAAGTCCGGTGCGATTCGGGAAAGCCGTGCAACAGGATGATGGCCGGATTGGCGGGGTTACCAGCGATCGCGACGTCGAGCTCGACCCCGGTGGGCAATGCAATGCGCTCAAGCGGAAAGGGTGGAATCATTTTCTCTCCTGACGCCAACGCAGGGCCGGTGGTTCATTACTGTTATTGCGGGTGGCTGATCGTGTTCGGTACCGCCGGAATCGGAATGAACTCGGCCTCGTCACCTATAACCTTGGGGAAACGGCCCGCCGTCCAGTCAGCCTTAGCCTGATTGATCCGATCCCGCCTCGATGAAACGAAATTCCACCAGACGTGGCGCGGCGTCGCAAAGGCTTCGCCGCCGCAGAGCATTACTTGAGCGCCACTGGCCGATCGCAGGGTGGCGCTGCTGCCCGGTTTGAGCACATAAAGCGTCATCGGGTCGAGCGTCATCCCATCCAGGCTGGCGTCGCCGATCGCGACATAGAGCGCACGCTCATCGGTGCTGGAATCGATCGGGATGCTGCCGCCAGCATCAAGCCTGATATCGGCATAAATCGTCTGCGCATAGGTCGTGGTCGGCGCGGTTGCGCCCCAGAGCGAGCCCATGATGATGCGCGCTTGCGCGCCGCTGCCCTCGATGACCGGCAAATCGGCGCGGGCGACATGTTCAAAGGCGGGAGCCATTTCTTCATCGGCTTCGGGCAAGGCCAGCCAAGTCTGGATTCCCGATAATGCCGGTCCAGCGGCGCGCGCGCTGGCCGGCGAGCGCTCCGAATGGACGATGCCATGCCCTGCGGTCATCAGGTTGACCGCACCTGGCTCAATCGTAGCGAAGCTGCCAATCGAATCGCGGTGATCGATCGCCCCGGCGAACAAATAGGTGACGGTGGCGAGATTGATATGGGGGTGTGGCCGAACATCGATTCCTGTGCCGATCGCGAGCGTCGCCGGGCCCATCTGATCGAAAAAGATGAACGGACCCACCATCGTGCGTGGTCGTGCGGGCAAAGTGCGGTGGACCTTGAAGCCGCCAAGATCATGGCTGGTCGGTAGGATCGTCTCCAGGATCGGGGAATCGGTCACGATGCGCGCTCCAGCAAGCCGTTCAGCATATCGACAATGTCTTCGGGGAAAATTTTCTCGGGCCAATCCGCCAGTTCCGCCCGGGTGAACCAGCGCCAGCCCGCCATTACGCGCTGTTCCAGCGGTGTATGGCCATGGGTAGCAATTTCAGTGGTTTCCGTGCGGATGAGGAAATAGCGTTCGTCTGCGAAGACCGGCACCCCTTCCAACGTGACGAACGTCACCTCGCGACGGGCAATTTCTGGCCCGGGATCAAGATCAAAACCGGTTTCCTCCAGCAACTCGCGTCGGGCGGCCGCTTCATAGCTTTCGCCCGGATCACAGCCGCCGCCTGCCGTTGCCCAAAAGGGTGGGCGATCATCCGCGGCAAAACGAAACATCAGCAGCCGGTCTTGCGGATCAAGCAGCAGCAATCGCGCCGCCGGGCGGGGCAGGCGCGCGCTCACGCTTCTTCGGGGGCCATGGCCTTGATCACCAGCGCATGGACGGTGCCCTCCATCAGATCACCCAGCGCCTGATTGACGAGCCGCTGTCGCGCCAGCCGGGATTGGCCGACAAAGGCGGCACTTTCGATGACCACAGTGAAATGCGATTCGCCTGATCCATCATCCCCCATATGGCCGGCATGGCTGGCGCTATCGTTGATGATTTCGAGCCGACTGGGCTCAAGTGCGCGGGCAAGGCGCACGGCGATTTGGGTGGCAACAGGGCCAGTGGCAGCATTTGTCATGCGCCCTATATAAGCCG
>JAIERC010000142.1 GCA_019747165.1 Sphingomonas sp.
ATGGCGGGGTGGCAGGGACGGCGCTGGCGATGCTGACGATCAGCATCATCGGCAGCCAATTGTCGGGGCTTGGATCAGATTTGCTCAGCGGCATTGCGCTTTCCGAACGCGATTGGGTGCTGCTCATCGGCCTGCCGATCCTGTTTGCGCTGCTGGCAACGGTGGCGGCACGGTTTGCGGTGCTCGGCGCGCTCAGGCGGTTCCTGTGATCCGGCAGATTTTGGGGCTGGCGGCGACTGCCTGGTTGCTTGGCTTTGCCTGGTTCATGCTGACCCTGCCCGGCCCGCTCGACAATCGCCACACCGATGCGATTGTGGTGCCGACCGGTGGCCCCGGGCGGATCGACCGTGGCATTGCGCTGCTGAAAGTCGGCGCGGCCAAGCGGATGCTGGTGACCGGCGTCGATCAAGGGGTTCGCCCGATTGATCTGGCGATTGCCTATCGCACCTCTCCCAAGCTGTTTGCCTGTTGCATCGATCTTGGGCGCGAGGCCGTCGATACCCGGTCCAATGCCGAAGAAACGCGCGATTGGGTGCGCCGCCACGGCTATCGATCGGTACGGTTGGTCACGGCGGACTGGCATCTTCGCCGCGCTCGCCTCGAACTAACCTACGCGCTCGGCACCAAGGTCGAGGTTGTGGGCGATGGCGTCCCCGGCGCGCCACGATTTTTGCTGCTGCTGGCGGAATATCACAAATATCTGGTTCGCCGCGCGGCATTGGGCCTGGGAATCGGCACATGATCGACCAGCTGCGCACCTGGGCGTTCATGCTGCTTTTCTATCTCGGTTCGGTACCGATTGTGTTGGCGACCCCGATTTCAGCGTTGATCGGGCAGCGATGCTTCATCGCCAATGTCCATCTCTGGTCGCGTCTCCATCGCTTTGCTGTGCGGATCACGCTGGGGATTACGACGCGATATGAAGGGAGCGTATCGGCTGAGCCAACGCTTTACGCCGCCAAGCACCACGCCATGTTCGAAACGCTGGAGCTATGCCGGACGCTGGGCAACCCGGTGTTTGTGATCAAGCGCGAACTCGCTGCAATCCCGGTCTGGGGCTGGGCAATGCAGCATTATGGCGCGATCGTCGTCGACCGCGATGCCAATGCCGCCGCGCTCCGCCAGATGATGCGCGAAGCCAAGGCGGTGCTCGCTCAGGGCCGATCCGTCATCATCTTTCCAGAGGGCACGCGGGTGGCGGCGGGCGAAAAACCACCGCTGCGATCAGGCTTTGCCGGGCTTTACCGGGTGCTGGGCCTGCCCGTGGTGCCGATTGCGATCAATTCGGGCGATGTTTGGCCCAAAAAGGGCCCCAAGCGCCCCGGTGTCGTCACCTTCCGCTTTGGTGAGCGCATCCCGGCGAAACTGCCCCGCGAAGAGATTGAGGCGCGGGTATATGCGGCGATCAACGTGCTGGATTAATCCTATTCGTGCGCGCGCCCAAAATCAGGCGCGGCGTCATCCTGGCCCTGTTCGATGATGCTCCGCCGCACCGCGCGGGTGCGGGTGAAAAGGTCGAAGAGTTCATCGCCCTTACCCCAGCGGATCGCGCGCTGAAGCTGCGACAGATCCTCCGAGAAACGCTGGAGCATATCCAGCACGGCTTCACGATTCGACAGAAAAACGTCTCGCCACATCGTCGGGTCCGACGCGGCGATGCGGGTGAAATCGCGGAAACCGCCGGCTGAGTATTTGATCACTTCGGACTGAGTCACTTCTTCGAGGTCCGAAGCGGTGCCGACGATGGTATAGGCGATGAGATGCGGCAAATGGCTGGTGACGGCGAGCACACGATCGTGATGATCGGGCGCCATCTGCTCAATGTTCGCGCCCATCCTGCGCCAGAATTCGCTGACCCGCTCGGCCGCCGCCTCCGCCATGCCCTCGATCGGAGTGACGATGCACCAGCGGCCCTGGAACAATGTGGCAAACCCTGCTTCCGGGCCCGATCGCTCGGTACCCGCTACCGGATGCGCGGGGACGATAATCGCACCGGGAAGGGCCTGCACCAATACCCGGGCGACCTCTTCCTTGCAGCTGCCGACATCGCTGACGATCGCATCGGCCGGCAGATCGGCGCGGATCGCCTCTGCGACGGCAGCCATTGCGCCGATGGGGACGCACAGAATGACGAGATCGGCATCGATGACGGCCGCGCCCGCGGTATCGGCGATATCGTCGCAAAGCTGCAGCCGGTCCGCGACGGCACGCACATCGGGATCGGCATCATGCCCGGACAGCCGCACCGTTGGCATGTTCGCGCGGACGGCATGGGCGATTGACGAGCCGATCAGCCCGAGCCCGATAATGGTCACGCGCGCAAAGGGGAGCATCAGCCCGCGGGCTCGATGATATCGCGCAGCGCGTCGGCGAGTCCGCGCGTCTCTTCCTCGGTGCCGATCGTCATCCGCAACCCGTGTGGCAGGCCCTGGCCCGGCAGCCAGCGAACGATATAACCGCGCTCCATCAGCCCCTTATACGCCGCCTCGGCAGTGACGGTGCCTTCGAACAACACCAACAGGAAATTGGCCTTCGACGGAACAGCACGCAGGCCGTGATTGCCCATGGAGGCGACTTCGCCTTCCAGCCAGCTTCGCCATTTGGCGTTATGGGCGCGAGCGAGAGTGACGAAATCGGTATCGCCAAGTGCCGCGACTGCCGCCAGCTGACCCGCCGTCGTGACGTTGAAAGGCAGGCGGATACGGTGCATCGCCTCGATCAGCGGCGCCGCGCCATAGCCCCAGCCGATCCGCTCGGCGGCAAGGCCATAGATTTTCGAAAAAGTCCGCGTGATCAGCACATTGCTTTCGGTCATCGCCAGGGCGAGGCCGGCGTCATCCTCTTCAGCGTCGATATATTCAGCATAGGCCTGATCGATCACCAGCAGCACGTTTTTGGGGAGCGCCGAATGCAGCCGCGCGATTTCCGCGCGCGAGGTGAAGGTACCGGTTGGGTTATTGGGGTTCGCGAGGAAGACGATCCGGGTGCGATCGGTGACGCAAGCGAGGATCGCGTCGACATCGGTCGCATAATCCTTATCGGGCGCGACGACGGGGGTGGCACCGACGCGGCGCGCGGCAATTTCGTACACCGCAAAGCCATAATGGACGAAGATCACCTCATCGCCCGGCCCGGCAAAGGCACCCGCCGCGAGATGGAGGACATCGTCCGATCCGGTGCCGTAAATGACTCGACCGGCATCGAGGCCATAGGTCGCGGCCACGGCGTCACGCAGGATCGTCGCCCCCGGATCGGGATAGCGATCAAGCGAGCGGTCCGCCGCGTCGAAGGCGGCGCGCGCATGCGGGCTGGTGCCCAGCGGGTTTTCGTTCGCGGAAAGCTTGACGAGCTTACGCCCATCATCGGCGGTGGAGCGGCCAGGGACATAAGGCGCGATGGCCATGACCCATTCTTTGGGGGCGGGAGCGGACATGCGCCGCGCATAGCCGCTTGGTGCTTGGATTG
>JAIERC010000044.1 GCA_019747165.1 Sphingomonas sp.
AAACTGGTGAGGTGGCGATCAATGCGCCCGGCTTCTCAGGCAAGATCACGCTGCCCAAGCTGAAGCTCGATAGCAGTGATTTTGAGATGAATGGCGTTCATCTTTATCCAGGATCAACGATCAGCGGCATGAATATCGTCGGCAGCGAAGGCAAGGACGGCGAAGGAAAGGGCAATGTCCGGGTTACCTTTGACAGTCCGGCGGAACCCGCCGTGGTGCGTGACTGGTTTTTTGATCGGCTGGGCAAGGCCGATTTCACGATCACCAAGAACGGCACCGGGCTGAAAGGCACGGATGAAAAGAACAAGCCCTTTGCGCTTGAACTGACGCCGGCTGCCGATGGTCATTCAACCGGCGTAATTATCGCGGGCGGTTGACATCCGGGGCGTAAGTACGGTCTTGTCCTGAATCGGTGCCTAATTGTGGCAACGCTTGACCGGACACCCCTGCCTCGCCTCTGAGGGTAACAGGACACTTAGCGTGGAGGCTGGCATGACGCGATCATTCTCTCTTGCCGGGGCGGCATTGGCAGCGATGGCTTTCATGCTGGCCGGTTGCACGGAGCGTGCCGCTGCGCCTGCGGCCGCAATGGCGGGCAATAATGCGATGGACATGCCGATGCCCGATGGCCGCGCCGTCAATATGGCCGCGTTGCCGCTCTATCCGGGGTCAAAAATGATCGACATGAAGATCATGCCGCATGAAGCTGACGATATGGTCGATGTTGCATTTGACAGCCCAGCCGATCCTGCCACCGTCCGGAGCTGGTATGCGGAAACACTTGGCAAACAGGGTTACGCACTCAAGGCGACGGGGAGTATTTTGGCGGGCACCGATGCCAGCGGCAACCCGATCCGGATCGATGTTCAGCCAGCCCCTGGTGGCCACAGCATCGGTACGATCAGCAAAGGATAACGGCGGCCCGGCAGGCCCCCCGTTCGAACACAGGGGCGACCCCTGTTCGAACCCGGCGCGGCGTCCTATGTTGCGGCCTTCCTAGCCTAACGGACGATCATTGATGCTCGAAACGCCGCCTGCCGAAGTGCCGACCCTGTCGTTGTTGCAGAACCGCGATGATCCTGACGGGTTTGCGAGCGCGCTGGGCGCGTCTTTTGAACGGTTCGGCTTTGCCGTGGTCGCCGATCATGGCATCGATCAAAGGCTGATTGATGACGCCTGGCGCTATACCCAGGCGTTTTTCGCGCTGCCGGAAGCCGAAAAACGCAGCTATTTTACCGAAGCCGGTGGTGGGCAGCGCGGCTATACCCCGTTCAAGACCGAAATCGCCAAGGGTGCCAGCCTGGTCGACCTTAAGGAATTTTGGCATGTCGGCCGCGATCTGCCCGCTGGCCATGCCTATGCCGACGTCATGCCCCCCAATATCTGGCCGACCCGGCCCGAAATGTTTCAGCCAACGCTGACCGCCCTATTCACTGCCTTTGATCGCGCCGGTGATACGATTCTGTCAGCAATCGCCCGCCATCTTGGCCTGACTGCAAACTGGTTTGATCCGGCGGTGAAGGACGGCAATTCGATCCTCCGCCTGCTCCACTATCCGCCAATCCCCGCCGATGCAGAAGGTGTGCGGGCAGGTGCGCATGAGGATATCAATCTCATCACCCTGTTGCTGGGCGCAGAGGAAGCGGGGCTTGAGTTGCTCGACCGGGACGGTCACTGGCTGGCGATCAAGCCGCCCGCCGATGCGATGGTCGTCAATGTGGGGGACATGCTGCAGCGGCTGACCAATCACGTCCTGCCCTCCACCACCCACCGCGTCGTCAATCCGCCGCCGGAGCGCCGCGCATTGCCACGCTATTCCATGCCCTTCTTCCTCCACCCCGCGCCCGATTTCCTGATCGAAACGCTGCCGGGTTGCGTCAGCGACACGAACCCCAATCGATACCCGACGCCGATCACTGCGCATGAGTATCTGCACGAGCGGCTGGTCGAAATCGGGCTAGTGAAGAAATGACCGCAGCGCGTCGCGCCGTTTGGATGCTTGCGCTTGTCGCCCAGTAAACCCCGGAACAAGCCAGGGATGACGAGGGAATTTAAATGACCAAACCCCTGCGCATCGCGCTCGCCGGACTCGGCACCGTTGGCGGTGGCGTCATTCGCTTGCTGGATGCCAATCGCGATCTGATTGCCCGACGGGCAGGCCGTCCGATCGAAATCGTCGCGGTTTCTGCGTGTGATCGTGCCAAGGATCGCGGCGTCGACATCACCCGCTTTGCCTGGGTCGATGATACCACCGCGCTTGCCCAGCACGCCGATGTTGATGTGGTGGTGGAACTTGTCGGCGGATCGGATGGCCCCGCGCTCACCCTCGCCCGCGCAACTCTTTCCGCGGGCAAGGGTTTGGTCACCGCCAACAAGGCGATGATCGCGCACCACGGGTTGGAACTCGCCCGCGCCGCTGAAGCCGCCCGCGCGCCGCTCAAATTCGAAGCCGCCGTGGCGGGCGGCATTCCGGTCATCAAGGGCTTGCGCGAAGGCGCTGCCGCCAACGAGATCGCGCGCGTCTATGGCATCCTCAACGGCACCTGCAATTTCATCCTGAGCAAGATGGAGGCAGAGAGGCGCGATTTTGCCGATGTCCTGGCAGAGGCGCAGGCGCTTGGCTTTGCCGAGGCCGATCCCAGCTTCGATATCGACGGCATCGACGCCGCGCATAAATTATCGATTCTCTCCAGCATCGCCTTTGGCACCCAGCCTGCTTTTGGCGATGTGCAGGCTTGCGGCATTCGCGCAGTCCTCGCCGCCGACATCGCTGAGGCAGCCGCACTGGGCTATCGCATTCGCCTGCTTGGCATTGCCGAATCGACCGATGCTGGCCTGTTCCAGCGCGTCCACCCGCATCTGGTGCCGACCAGCCACCCGCTCGCCCATGTCACGGGTGCCACCAATGCCGTGGTGGCGGAGGGCAATTTTGTCGGGCGCTTGCTGTTCCAGGGGGCAGGCGCTGGCGACGGGCCAACCGCATCGGCAGTGGTTGCCGATCTGATTGATATTGCGCGCGGCGAATATGGCCCACCCTATGCGATGCCCGCCGATTCACTCGCCGGGCAAGACGCCGCCGATACAGGCAACCGGCTCGGCCGCGCCTATGTGCGCCTGACCGTGGCAGATAAGGTTGGCGTGCTGGCGGAAATCGCCGCCGCTATGCGCGATGCCGGGGTGTCGATTGAAAGCCTGATGCAGCGCGGCCATGCCAGCGACGGCAGCGTTCTGGTCGCGATCGTGACGCACGAAGGCCCGGAGCGCGCGGTTGCCCAGGCGCTTGAGAAGTTACGCGGATCGCCCAGCCTGATCGGCGCACCGCTCTGGATGCATATCCTGGCCTAGAGTCTGGTGACTTTGCTTTGGACCAACCCAAACCCCGTTCGCCCTGAGCGAAGTCGAAGGGCATGCGGAGCGTGTGGGCTTCGACTTCGGCCATATTGGCCGAAGTTTATCCTGAGCGCCTGCCTTGCAGGCAGT
>JAIERC010000103.1 GCA_019747165.1 Sphingomonas sp.
TGACAGATGCTGCGCTGCGGCGTAGCTAGGCTGTTGTCAGACATCCCGAAACGGCATAGCTTATGATTCGCTGGGGCAAGAAAAATCATAACACCCCGCACGCAGATATGTCGTTTGCGCTCTATTTGGCGGGGAGCATTGGGGAATGGCTTCATTACTGGAATTTGGGGCCCAACTTGCCTCAGTCTATCGCAAGAAATCCCCGATGCGAGACCCCAGTTCGCAGCCCGTTCAGCCACCAAAACATGCCACGATCCTGCAAGATGGCGCTTCCCTTTCAAAACTTGTCGAGCGTGAGATTATTCCCCGGCTGGTGGCCTCGCATCCAGTGACAGGCAAGTTGGTGACGCTCGGTGATTCTGACCAAATTCACGGCAGAAGAAGTTGATGGCTTTGCCCCTCTGTCGCTCCATGTTGAAGCAGATGCACTGCTGGAATATGTTGAAGCGATCCTCCGTCGTGGCGTTGGCATTGATTCCATCCTGGTCGATCTGCTCGCCCCGGCGGCGCGTCGGCTCGGCGAATATTGGGAAGATGACCGCTGCGATTTCGTCGATGTCACGATGGGCCTGTGGCGGCTTCAGGAAATTGTCCATGAACTCGGCGCCCGATTGCCGGTCGAACGCCAGGCCGGTCCAGGCCGCCGCGCCTTGTTCGCGTCCTTAGTTGGGGACCAGCACAGCTTCGGCACAGTCGTGATTGAAGAGCTTTTCTGTCGCGAAGGCTGGTTGACGGACCGGATGGCTGAGGCGACCACCCCGGATTTGCTTGAGCGGGTGGCCTGTGAGTGGTTTGACCTGATCGGATTGACGATCACTTGTGACTGCCATATTGCCCCATTGCCTTCGATTATTGCTGCGTTGCGGAACGTGTCAAGAAACCCTCGTTTGTGCGTGATGGTTGGTGGCCGGATTTTCGCTGAAGATCCGGCACTTGCGGTCCGGCTCGGTGCCAATGGTACCGCGCCAGATGCGAAAGTTGCGATCAAGGTCGCTGCCGAGCTGGTCGACGCGCTGATGATCGAGGCGGCGGACTAATAGTTTTTTCTACCCTCTCATGAGCGCAAGGAGTGCGGCGGCTCGTCGATGAACAAGCATCTCGCCCCTCCCAGGCCGCGCCCCTTCTCGCTACCCGATCAGATACCGGGCGCGCTGCCCGCCAATGTCGCTGCAGCCTTGCTCGGCTCGGTGGGCGATGTCGCCTTTGTGATTGATTCTGCCGGTATCATCCTCGACGTGGCGATTGCCGAAACCGATCTATTGAACGCGGGCCTGGCCGATTGGGTCGGTAAGCCTTGGGCCGACAGCGTCACGACAGATAGCAAGGCGAAGGTCTGCGATATGCTGGCCGCCGCGGCGGCTGGCGAGCCTGGCCGCTGGCGGCAGATCAACCATGCCGGTCCTGAAGGCGACCTGCCCGTGCGTTACATGCTTGTCGGCCTGGGGCGGGCCGGTCAGCTGATCGCGATTGGCCGCGACATGCGCGCCGCCGCGACGATGCAACAGCGTTTGTTGCAGACCCAACAATCGCTTGAGCGTGATTATGTGAAGCTGCGCCAGGCAGAGACGCGCTATCGCTTGTTATTCGATATGGCAGCGGAGCCCGTGCTGATCGTTGATGCGACGACCCGGCGGATCCGCGAAGCTAATCCTGCGGCGCACCGGCTGTTCGGTAGCAAGGAGGGTGCCCTCAGCGATCAGCTGGTCAGCGGACTGGTCGACCCCAAGGATCGCGAGGCGTTTGTTGCGCATCTTGGCGCGGCGGAGGCCGCCGACGACATTGCCCCGGTCGCGCTGCGGCTGAAGAATCAGCCGATCGACGCCAGCTTTTCGGCCAGGCTGTTCCGCCAGGCGCGGACCGCCGTGCTGCTTGTGCGGATTACCGCTATTGATGCGCCGACCGAAGGGCATCAGCATGATGATCAGCTGGTCGATGTTATAGAGCGGATGCCCGATGCGTTTGTATTGGTGGATCGTAATCTTGGCGTGATGACGGCCAATGCCGCTTTTGTCGAACTCACCGAAATGGCGTCGCTGGATCGGCTGCGGGGCCTGAAGCTTGGCGATTGGTTGGGACGGCCAGGGATCGACCTTGATTTGATTATCGGCCAGCTGCGCGAGCATGGCGCGGTGCGCAACGTTGCGGCGGTGTTCCGCGGTGCCGCAGGCAATCAGGAAGAGGTGGAGGTGTCTGCCGTCGCGGCACCACATGGTGACAGCGAATGCTATGGCTTTGCCATCCGCAATGTCGGTCGCCGCCTGCGCGAGCCGTCAGCGAGCAATCAGCAAATGCCCCGTTCCGTTGAGCAATTGACCGAATTAGTCGGCCGGATGTCCTTGAAGGATATCGTCCGTGAATCGACCGATCTGATCGAGCGGCTCTGCATTGAGGCGGCACTCGCCTATACATCTGACAACCGAGCGTCGGCAGCCGAAATTCTCGGGGTCAGCAGGCAGAGTTTGTATTCGAAATTGCACCGGCACGGTCTGGGCAATCTGGTCTCCGACAACAACTGAAAATCCCCGATTAACCGGGCGGTAAAAGTGACAATTTGGTTTGACACTCTGTAGTGTCAATCATAGCTTGCCGCCATGTCCACACCCGCCATATTGAGTGCCAAGACTCGGCCGCCGGCCCCCCGTGATGTGCTGGAACTGCTCAAGCCGATCACCTGGTTTCCGCCGATGTGGGCCTTTATGTGTGGCTGCATTTCCTCCGGGGAATCGCTGGCGGATCGCTGGCCCTTCGTCATCATCGGCATCTTGCTTACGGGCCCGCTGGTGTGCGGCAACAGCCAGGCGATCAATGACTGGTTTGATCGGCATGTCGATGCGATCAACCAGCCTGAGCGCCCAATCCCGTCAGGCAGGATCGCTGGCCAATGGGGTTTGTGGATCGCGATTGGCGGGACGATTTTGTCGCTCGCGGTGTCGCTCGCGGCGGGCCAATGGGTCTTCTACGCAACGTGCCTGGGCGTTGCCTGTGCCTGGGCGTATAGCGCGCCGCCGCTGCGGCTGAAGATGAGCGGGATCTGGGGGCCAGGCGTTGTGGGGCTGACCTATGAAGGGCTCACCTGGTTTACCGGCGCGGCTGTAATGGCCGGCACCTTGCCGAGCACGCAAATCCTGATCGTGCTAACCCTGTATAGCCTGGGCGCGCACGGCATCATGACGCTTAACGATTTCAAGGCTGTGGAGGGCGATCGCAAGATGGGGGTCCGCTCCCTGCCGGCGATGCTGGGTGTTGATCGCGCAGCGCAGATTGCCTGCGTTGTCATGGCGCTGCCGCAGGCGGTGGTCGTGGTGTTGCTGATGCAATGGGGGCATGGCCTGGCCGCATTGATCGTCAGTGTGCTGCTGTTCGCGCAGCTCTCGCTGATGCCACGGCTGCTCTATGACCCGCTAAAATATACCCCCTGGTATAACGCGACCGGCACCAGCCTGTATGTGTTTGGGATGCTTGCAACCGCCTTTGGGCTTG
>JAIERC010000400.1 GCA_019747165.1 Sphingomonas sp.
GTGCCGCCACAGCGGATCATGATCTCCCCCAATGGCGTTGATCTCACCTTGTTCGGCAAGCCATTGCCCTATGATGGCGCGCTGGCCGATGATCTTGGGATCGGCGGTGATGAGGTGATCGGCTTTATCGGCAGCTTCTATGCCTATGAAGGGCTGGCCGATCTGATCGCCGCGATGCCCCGGCTGGTTGCGTCGCGCCCCCGTATGAAGCTGGTGCTGGTCGGCGGCGGACCGTGCGAAGAGGCGCTGCGCGCGCAGGCGGCGGCAAGCGAGGTCGCCGCGCACATCCATTTCATCGGTCGCGTGCCGCATCAGGAGGTTGAGCGCTATTACAGCGTGATCGATGTGCTGGTCTATCCGCGCAAGCGCATGCGGCTGACGGATCTGGTCACCCCGCTCAAGCCGCTAGAGGCCATGGCGCAGGGCCGGCTGGTTGCGGCGTCCGATGTTGGCGGTCACCGCGAACTCATTCGCAACGGCGACACCGGTAGCCTGTTTCCGCCTGACGATCCCAAGGCAATGGCACGCGCCATCGCGGCACTGTTTGCCGATCGCGATGCTTGGCCAGCGCGCCGGGCGCGCGCGCGCGCCTTTGTTGAGGCGGAGCGGAACTGGGCGAATAATGTCGCGCGTTATGCTCCTGTTTACCAAAAACTAATCGAATCCGCCGATAGATTAGCCCCATGGTCGCGAAACCCCGTCGTCAACGCCTGACCCTTCCTGTTGCACCGCTTGCCGGTGCGCTGGTGGGGATCATGACTGCTGCGATGTTTGCGCTCGTGCCGGGCGACATGCTCGGTCGGCTGATCCTGCGTACCGGCATTGCCGCGATCATTCCTGCCGCCGAACCGCCGTTAGGCGTTACCGCCCGGCTGGTGCTGATCTTGATGTGCGGAGGCAGCACGGCGTTGGTCAGCTGGTTTGCCATGTTCCTGATCACCGGTTCGCGCACGATCATGTTCGGCAGCGATGCCGCGTCGATCGCAGATGTTGATCCTGATCAAGTGGCACCGGTGCTGCGTCGTGCCGATGCCCATCCCGATGCGCCGTCGCGGCGTCCGGTCTTCGCCAATCGCGATCTGGGGACGCCCTTTTTGGACGTCCACGCCCGGCACTTGGTCGCTGACGATGTGCCAGCGCCTGATGGCGACATCACTCATGCGCCGCTGCCGTTGCGCCGCGAGGCGCTGGACCTTCCCGACGATCTTGATCAACTGCTCTCGGTCTTTGATCCCGGTGCCATGCCGCCAGGAGCCGCCCCTGCGCCGCCTGCGTCCCCACCGGCACCCCCGCGTCAGCAGATTTTTGCGCCGACCGAGCGCTTCGAAACATTTGAACTCACGCCGATGGTGCGCCCGACGCCGGGCGATCCAGTGCCGCCCGTCACCGAACCGCGTCCACCACGCGACACCCAGGCAACGATTGCCGCGCTGCTCGAACGGCTCGAACGCGGGGTAACCACCCGCGCGGACCGTGCACCGGGCCCTGATATCAGCCGGATGAAACGCGAAGAGGGGCTACAGGAAACGCTGGTGTCGCTCCGCCGGATGGCAACGCGCGATTGACCGAACCGCGCCACTACCGCGTTTCAACCGTCAGTATTTCCAGATCGGCCTCCACGCGACCCGCGCTTCTGCGCGTGGCGTTGATGGCGAGATCGGCAACCAGATGTCCACTGATCGCGAACTCCGCGTCGGCCAAGCC
Source organism: Sphingomonas sp. (assembly GCA_019747165.1). Lineage (GTDB taxonomy): Bacteria > Pseudomonadota > Alphaproteobacteria > Sphingomonadales > Sphingomonadaceae > Sphingomonas. The sequence goes on from JAIERC010000400.1 coordinate 1,705, forward strand.
GCCTAACCAGCGCTCGATTGCTGGGTTGAGCGGGGCAGCAAGCGTGATCTGATGTCGGGCCCCGACAAAGGTAGCGCTGGCCCATTGCTCCCAATCAGCCGTCACTATTTCCACTGTACAGTCGGCCCGCCTGGCCTGTTGGGTGATGGCGCGGGTCAGCGCGGTGCCGATATCGGGGCCGCGGCTCATGATCGGGCCTGATCGGCAAGCGTGGCGATTGCGGCTTCGATTCGGGCCGCTGTGCGCGCACGCGGCTCGCGGCCGCGCCGCATGTCTTCCACCAGCCGTGGATCGTTGACGGCAAGTCGGCCGAATTTGGTGGGCGGCATCGCCGATTGCCGCAGGAACCGCTCTACTTTCAACAGCATAGACATGGCAATCTCCCGAGTCTTAAATAATGTTCCTTTTTTGTTCTCACATTTCCAACTTGTCTAGGAAAAATCCTACGCGTAGTGTTCGGTGATGGATCAGGCGGAAGTTCGTGCCGCTTTGGCGGCTCTGGCGCTGGCGCGCGGCGAAAGCCTGGCCGCCTTGTCGCGGCTGATTGGGCGTAATGCCGCCTATCTTCAGCAATTTGTGACGCGCGGATCGCCGCGCGCACTGCATGAGCAGGACCGGCGCGTGCTTGCGGCCTATCTTGGGGTAGCGGAGTCGGTGCTGGGCGCGCCGCCCTCAGCCCCAGCGCCGGGGGCGCTGGTGCGCGTGCCGCGCATTGATGCGGTTGCGCTGGCCGGGCCGGGGGGATTGCTAGAGGGCGATCGCGCCTTGGCGGGCGAAGCGATTGATCCCGCCCTGCTGCGGCAATGGGGTGTGGCGCCTGCCAGCCTGTCGATCATCACCGCGCGCGGTGACTCGATGCTGCCGACGATAGCCGATGGTGATGACATGTGGGTCGATCGCGCCGATGTGCAGCCCAGCGCGCGCGGCGGAATCTATGTCGTGCGGTTGGCGGCCGGGCTGGTGGTGAAGCGGCTAGTGCCGCGGGATGGCAGCCTGCTGGTCACCAGCGACAATCCCGAATTTCCGCCTTTTGTAGCCGATCCGGAAATGGAGATTATCGGCCGGGTGGTTCGGCTCACGCGCTTGCTGAAATAGCGAAAATCCGGCCGTTCAGCGGCGGTCGCGCAGCCAGATGAGGATCGCCAGGACAATGCCAATGCCGGTGCCGACGAACAGCCCGCGCGTCGATTCGCCGAAAAAAGCGCCGCCAAAGGCGCCGATCATGGCACCGATCGCGATCAGGAAGCCGCCAGCGGCGGGGGTGCGGGAAGGGGAATCGCTCATCCGCTTGCCCTGCCATGGGATGGCACCGCACGCCAGTGGAACGATAACGCTAATTACCGACGGCGTGTTTACCATTGCCCGTAATTGTCCCGCCAGCTTTGCTTGGTATCTGCCTGGCCATGGCGTTTCCCCGATTTGATCACTCTGATGAGGCTGCCCCGCCCATCCCCTATCTCCATGATCGCGGCGCAGTTGATGCTGCGGCAGATCTGATTCTGCGCTTCGGCGATGATGCCGGGTTTGAGGCGGCGGCATTGGCGGAGCGCAGCCGCAATCTGGGGAATGCCATTGGCTTTTGCCGATGGCGGCAGATTGAGCGGCTGATTGTGTTGCTTGCAACCGGGCGCTCCTTTGGCACGGTTCACTGACTAAGCCTGCGCCACAACGAGCCCGGCTTGCGTTGAATTTCGTTACGCCCCCGCTTGGCAACGCTGTCCCTTCCAGGTTGCGGGCGCTAGAGCGGCGCGATGCTATGGCATAGTCAATTAGGTGGTACACGA
>JAIERC010000319.1 GCA_019747165.1 Sphingomonas sp.
GGACCAGCCCTTTTACCACTTGCTCGCCGAGAATGTGGAAAGCAGCTATGTCGCCTATGTCAGCCAGCAAAATCTGATTTTGGACGAAAGTGAAGAGCCAGTCGATCACCCCGCCATTGCCGGGCTATTCACGGACTATGCCGATGGCCGCTACAATCTGCGCCGCGAACACCGCCACTGAGCGGCTGCCCTCCGCATAAAAAACCCGCCGATCAGTCGATCGGCGGGCTGTTTTTATGCGCTTTTCATTTTTGATGATGCTCCCGGCGCACTGAAGCGCGCCGAGAGAACAGCGTTCAACTCAATATTTGACGCGGACACGGACGTACCAGAAGCCGCCATTCACGCCGAACGGACCGCCGCTGCGCGGGAAGATCTGCCCGTCGGCTGTGCTGCCGGTCAGCGCGAAGATCGGGTTCGTCAAACTCGGCGCAATCCGATCTGGCATGGTGTTGAACAAATTGTTACCACCCAGCGTGATCGTGTAGTGATCGGCAATGGTATAGCTGACATCGAGATCGGCGGTGACCTTCGCGCCGAATACCTGGCCAGGATAGTCGGTTTGTACCGACCAATTACCGAAATAATTGGCTCGCCCATTGATGGTCCAGTCACCCTGCGTCCAGCTCGACGATACGACGACACGGTGATTTGGCGCAAAATTGGAAATATCGCTGATCCGCGCCGCGTTGATGGTATTTGGCCGGAAGCTGGTCACCGTGCTCCTGTTATAGTTGTACGCCAGGGTGGAATTTATCTTCCAGCCTGCAAGCTCTGTTCGCCAGTTGCCAACAACGTCCACGCCCTGGGTTTTGGTCGAAAAGCCGTTGGTGAAATATTGGACGGCACCGTTGAGGCCAACCGCCGCAAGTGCCGGCTGACGCACCAGATCGGCAGCAGACACCGTGAATGATTGCGTGATGCTGATCCGGTCACGCACCGCAATCGAATAGCCATCGACCGTGATCGAGATGTTGCTCGTTGGTTCCCACACCGCACCCAGGCCGAAGTTCAAGGACCGTTCTGGGCTAAGCGGCACTGCGCCGAAAGCGCGCGAGATCGGGCTATCCACCGGATAGGTACCGACCTGCACCTGATTACCCGCCGAGAAGGTTGTGCTCAGGATTTCAGTCGCGCTCTGGCCAGGGGATGGGGCGTGAAAGCCCGAACCCACCGTCCCGCGAATCGCGAACTTATCGTTAAAGTGATAGAGGGCGTTGATCTTGCCGACCAGCGCGTTGCCAAAGGTGTTATATCTTTCGAAACGACCGGCCACGCCAACGCTGAACGCCTCGGTAATGTCGGTTTCGGCACCCGCGTAGAAGGCGAAATCGCTCTGGCTGGTGATACCCGCCGATGCGGGGCTTGTGCCACCATAGCCGCTGGCACCCGGTGCCTTGGTTACGGTGGGGGTCACGGTGTCGCGGGCAAACACGCCTGGGGCCGTCTGCACATAGAGTGGCTGCACCGCAAATGGACCTGCCGCATAGGACTGCGTGTCACCCTGGGTCAGCTCATAATTTTCCTTCCGGAACTCGAACCCGCCCGAAAGCGTGATTGGCTTGAAGAAGCCCACTTCCAGCGGATACGTCAAATCAAGGTTGGCGTTGAACTCGGTCTGAATCAGCTTGCCTGCCTGGAAGCTCGTCTGGGTTTGCGGGCCAAAGGATGCGTTCCATGAGTTGGTCAGCGACAGATCAAGCGAGTTACGGCTGGCCGACAATGACGCATCATAGGTGATGCCGCCCTCAGTGCTACCCTTATACCCGACAACGCCAAAGAGCTGTTCGGTGACGCCGATAAATCGCGGCGTAAATCCGGCGGGATACAACGTGCTGAAGTTAAAGATGTTGGAGTCGCGAACAAAACCACCCGTTGGGCAGGTGGCATTTCCGATCGGGCAAGGTGTGAGGTAGACGGGCGTGTTGAAGCCGGCATTCGCCCCTGGTCGCGCCGTTGCAGGTGTGCCTGTGCCGTTATCAATCACCAGCGGCACCGATGCGGGCAGTGGCGGACGATAGTTGAAGCTTTGATTGGCTTCAGCGCGCGCGTAGTTGCCGAAAAGGTAGACTTCGCTGTTGTCGGTAACATCATAACCGGCGTTGACAACAAACTTGTATCCACTGCCGGGCGACGATCCCCAGATCTGAACCGGGCCAGGGAAATTCGGCAGTTGCGAAGCAAGCGTCGGGTTGTTTGCGGCAAAATTGACCGCGATCGGGCGCGTCGCGCCGCGGCTGGTCTGGCCGTCGTTCGTGTATTCACCCGATACGTTGATGAAACCCGAACTGCCAAGCTTAAAGCCGACATTCCCAGCGATCTGATAGCTCTTGCCGTCGCCATTGTTGTAAAATTGGCCATAGCGAGCTTGAAGTTCCAGCCCGGCATCGCGGCGAAGGCCGAAGTTGAGCACGCCGGCGATGGCATCCGAACCATATTGCGCGGTTGCGCCGTCACGAAGCACCTGCAGGTTGCCGAGCGCGATGGCTGGAATGGATGAAATGTCTGATCCCTGCGAACCAATCGACAAAGCTGTGTCGCCACCGCTGTACACCTGCACCAGTGCCGACCGGTTGAAGCGCTTGCCGTTCAATTGAACCTGGATTTCGTCGGCCGACAAACCACGCAGCGATGGCGCGCGCACAAAGGTCGACGCATCTGAGATGGTGTTCTGGCTGACAAAGAAGGATGGAATGATGTTGCGCAGGCCATCCAGCGGGTTGGCGCTTGGCTGAGTCAGCAATTCATCGGAACTGATAACGTCGATTGGCGACGCAGAGTTCAACGCCGAGCGATCGGTACGGCGGGTCCCGATGACGACGATCTCAGATTTCGATTCCTCCTGTGCAGTTGCGGCAGGATCATCCTGCGCAGCCATTGCAAAAGAAGGCGTCGCTGTCGCGGTGGCAATCGCCATCGCCAAAAGCGAAATGGAATTTCTATTAATCACAATTGGGCTCCCCAAACATGTAGATGATCACTAAACTCGTCCACCCTACGATTTCATTTGAAAATGAAGCACGTCCGCAACGGGTGATAACTAAAAATCGAACCCGGCTTTCCACTAACGCAGCAGATTTTCGCCATTTCGTCTAATTATACTAGCTGTCTACGGACCTGGCGCGAAAACTGTCGGCCAGACTTTTACGCTTCACAACAAGGGATCCGCTACGGACCATCCAAAAGGCTCACACCCCGTAGATTTACCGCGCATCATCTTCTCTACGCACAATCACGTCATATCGGGCGAAATTTTGCAACATAAAGTTCACAAGTTTGGCCGTACACATAACAAAATGAGGTGGTTTGCGTCTCGACTATGGCCTTTATGCAACGATTTTAGATCAACCCAGGTGCGCGTCAGCGGTTGACAGGAAGCGTCGCTTGGCATAGTTCGCCCCTCTTTCCGCGCCGGTTCGCCCGAGCGTGGGGTGATCTATTGGAAAGTGATTTTAGCCATGTTCGCAGTCGTGCGCACGGGCGGCAAGCAATACCG
>JAIERC010000013.1 GCA_019747165.1 Sphingomonas sp.
CCCTACCTTCAAGATCGAGGCGTGACTCCAAGATGGATATTCGGACCAATACAATTCTCGGCTGGATTCTGGCGGCACTGTTTGTCGCGCTTGGGCTGGGCAATCTGAGCCACCTGTATTTCAAGGCCGAGAAGCTTGAAAAACCCGGTTTCCCGATTGAGGGCGCTGTCGAAGCCAGCGAGGCCGGTCCAGCGGCCCCTGAAGTGCCGATCGAGGTGATGATGGCGTCGGCCGACGTCACCCAAGGCGCTGAAGTCTTCAAGAAGTGCGCGTCATGCCACACCGTTACGCAGGGCGGCGCCAATGGCATCGGCCCCAATCTATGGGCGACGGTTGGTGAAGCAATTGCTGTGGGCAAGGGCGGCTATGCCTTTTCCGATGCGCTGAAGGCCAAGGGCGGCAAATGGGATTTCGCGACGCTGAATGAATGGATCACCAACCCGCGCAAATTCGCATCGGGCACCAAGATGAGCTTTGCCGGCCTGGCCGATCCGGTAGCGCGCGCCAATGTGATCGCCTATCTGAACGCGCAAGGCTCCAACATTCCGTTGCCGGCGGTGCCGGCCGCAGCGGCGGCGAACACGCTGACGACCCCAGCCGATCCGCCGCTTGACGGCAACGCCGCTGCCCCGGCCGATGCAGCGGCACCAGCCGAGGCAAAGTGAAGCGTTATTCTGGGTGATCGCCCGGCATCCGATGCGTGATCCTACGCGTCGGACTCCGGGTGTTCGCGGTAGAAGCGCTTGACCACCTCCCACGCTTCTTCAGCGGTTTCGACAAAGGTGAAGATGCCAAGGTCGCGCGCGGAAACGACTCCTTCTTCAACCAGCGCCTCAAAATTGACCACCCGGTTCCAGAATTCGCGGCCGAACAGCAGCACGGGGATCGGTTTGATCTTGCCCGTCTGAATAAGCGTCAGCAGCTCAAACAACTCGTCGAACGTGCCAAAGCCGCCCGGAAACGCCGCGAGTGCCCGCGCATGAAGCAGAAAGTGCATCTTGCGCAGCGCAAAATAATGGAACTGCAGGCTCAGGCTCGGCGTCACATAGGGATTGGGGGCCTGTTCGTGTGGCAGCACGATATTGAGGCCTATTGATTCAGCCCCGACATCGGCTGCGCCGCGATTGGCCGCTTCCATGATCGATGGCCCGCCGCCCGAACAGACGACAAACTGGCGCATGTCGTTTTCATCGTTCGGGCATAGGCTGACCAGCCGCGCCAGGTCGCGCGCGACATCATAATATTTGGATTTGGCGACCAGGCTTTCGGCAATCCGCCGTGCCTGATCATCCTTGGCCTGGGCAAGCAAGGCCTGCGCCTTGCTTGGTTCCGGAATCCGCGCCGACCCGTAAAACACAAAGGTTGAACCGATATTGGCTTCCTGGAAAACCAGTTCGGGCTTGAGCAGCTCAAGCTGAAAACGCACCGGGCGCAGATCCTCGCGCAACAGGAAATCCATATCCTGAAAGGCAAGCTTATAGGATGGATCGCGGGTTTGGGGGGTAGAGACCTGCGCCTTGGCGGTCTCGGCATCCTGGGCGGCGCGCGCGAAAACGCGCGCGGGTAGTTTTGGTTCTGTCATTAGCCCGCCCTAACCCAAAGATCGGTGAGCGGCAAAGCCCTGCACGATCATTGTTTCCATGTCGGCAACTGGCCGCACGCAAAAGGGCGGACAGGAAAAGAAATACCAGCGATCCGTTCATGTGCCCGAGCGCAACGATACCCTTAGACCAAGTTTCTACGCTGCACTGCACACGGAATTGATTGACAGACGCAAGCGCGACGCTAGGGCGGTAAGTGGGCCACGCGGTCCCAACGCCGCGCGTGCTCTCTGTGAGGAGAGACTACATGACTGATATGACTGCGCTTGACGCCACCACTGCGTCTGCACCTGCAAAACCCGCCACAAAAGCTGCTCGCCCGTTTTTCTCGTCGGGCCCGTGCGCCAAGCCACCGGGCTGGGACGCCACCAAGCTCGCGACCGAGTCGCTCGGCCGCTCGCACCGCTCGAAGATCGGCAAGACGCGGCTGCAACTCGCCATTGACCTGATCCGCAAGATTCTGGCCGTGCCCGACACTCACCGCATCGGCATCGTCCCTGCTTCCGACACGGGTGCCTATGAAATGGCGATGTGGACGATGCTGGGCGCGCGGCCCGTCACCACGCTCGCCTGGGAAAGCTTTGGCGAAGGCTGGGTGACCGATGCCGCCAAGCAGCTAAAGCTCAATCCAACGGTGGTCAGCGCCGATTATGGCCAGCTGCCCGATCTCGATTCGGTCGATTGGTCGAATGACGTGCTGTTCACCTGGAACGGTACCACCAGCGGCGTCCGGGTGCCGAACGGTGACTGGATCGCTGACGATCGTGAGGGGCTGAGCTTCAACGACGCGACCTCTGCCGTGTTCGCCTATGACATGCCGTGGGACAAGCTCGATGTGACCACCTTCTCCTGGCAGAAGGTGTTGGGCGGCGAAGGCGGGCACGGGGTGATCATCCTTGGCCCCCGCGCGGTCGAACGGCTGGAGAGCTTCACCCCCGCCTGGCCACTGCCAAAGATTTTCCGGCTCGTATCGAAAGGCAAGCTCGCCGAGGGCGTGTTCAAGGGCGAGACCATCAACACGCCGTCGATGCTCGCGGTCGAGGACGTGATCTTTGCGCTCGAATGGGCCGAAACGCTGGGCGGGCTGACCGGGCTGATGGCACGGTCCGACGCCAACGCCGCCGCACTCGACAAGATTGTCGAGGAGCGTTCGTGGCTGGGCCATCTCGCCGCTGATCCGGCGTCGCGGTCAAAAACGAGCGTCTGCCTGACGGTCGAGGGGTCTGACGAAGCGTTCATCAAGACAATGGCCGGTGCGCTCGAAAAAGAAGGCGCGGCCTATGACGTTGCGGGCTACCGCGACGCCCCGCCGGGCTTACGCATCTGGTGCGGCGCGACAGTCGATACCGCCGATATCGTGGCGCTCGGGCCGTGGCTCGACTGGGCCTATGCGGTCGCCAAGGCCGCTTAACTCTACCTGTGCTCCGGCGGAGGCCGGAGCCTTGGCCGCAAGCGTCTCGCGGTCGATCCAGCGCTCCGGCCTTCGCCGGAGCACAACATTCTCCGATAGGATACTCCCATGCCCAAAGTCCTTATCTCCGACAAAATGGACCCCAATGCCGCCGCCATCTTCCGCGCACGCGGTGTCGAGGTTGATGAAATCACTGGCCAGACGCCCGAAGAGCTGATGGCGATCATCGGCCAATATGACGGCCTGGCGATCCGCAGCTCGACCAAGGTGACCAAAGCGATCCTGGAACACGCGAGCAATTTGAAGGTCATCGGTCGCGCCGGGATTGGCGTAGATAACGTCGACATCCCTGCTGCCTCGGCAAAGGGCGTGGTGGTGATGAACACCCCGTTCGGCAACAGCATCACCACCGCCGAGCACGCCATTGCGCTAATGTTCGCGCTCGCCCGGCAGCTTCCGGAAGCGGACGCCAGCACCCAGGCCGGCAAGTGGGAGAAGAACCGCTTCA
>JAIERC010000491.1 GCA_019747165.1 Sphingomonas sp.
GCGGCCAGTCGCCGGTGTCGGTAACCGTTGATGGTGTGGCGCGCAGCGACTGGTCGATTGACGATGGCGCACTGATTATTCCGCTTTCTGGCGATACGCATCTGATCGAAACCGACGTCACGATTGCGCCCGAGCGCAACACGCAGTTGATGGGGCTTTATGCCAGCGGCGGCCTGCTCTGTACCCAGTGCGAGGCCGAAGGATTTCGCCGGATCACCTTCTTCCCCGATCGGCCCGATGTGCTCAGCCGCTATTTTGTGCGGATGACGGCGGACAAGGAACGCTATCCTGTGTTGCTCGCCAATGGCGATCCGATCGACAGCGGCGATCTGCCCGACGGACGGCATTGGGCCGAATGGCGCGATCCGTTCCCCAAGCCGAGCTATTTGTTTGCGATGGTCGCAGGCGATCTTGTCGCGAATCGCGCCAACTTCACAACGCGCAGCGGCCGTCAGGTTGCACTTGGCATTTGGGTGCGCGCGAGTGATCTCGCCAAGACCGGTCATGCGCTCGACGCGCTGCAGACGGCGATGAAATGGGACGAGGATGTCTATGGTCGGGAATATGATCTTGATGTCTTCAACATCGTCGCGGTTGATGACTTCAACTTCGGTGCAATGGAGAACAAAGGTCTCAACATCTTCAATTCGCGCTATATTCTGGCCGATCCTGATACCGCGACTGACTATGATTTCGATGGTGTGTCGGCGGTGGTGGCGCATGAATATTTCCACAACTGGTCGGGTAATCGCGTTACCTGCCGCGATTGGTTCCAGTTATCGCTGAAGGAAGGGTTCACGGTCTTTCGTGACCAAAGCTTTTCGGCGGATCAGGGGTCGGCCGCGGTCAAGCGGATTGAAGATGTCCGCGCGCTCCGGGCAGCGCAGTTTCCGGAGGATGCCGGGCCACTTGCGCATCCTGTTCGGCCCGAAAGCTATATCGAAATTTCAAATTTCTATACGGCGACGATCTATAACAAGGGTGCCGAAGTCATCCGGATGATGGCAACGATGCTGGGGGCAGAGCGCTTCCGCGCGGGCACTGACCTGTATTTCGATCGCTTTGATGGGACTGCGGCGACGTGTGAGGATTTCGTCGCCTGCATGGAGGAAGGCGGCGCGGTTGATTTTGCGCAGTTCCGCCACTGGTATAGCCAGGCCGGTACGCCGCGCGTGACAGCGACGCTGAGGCATGATGCGGCGGCGGGCACGGCGTTGCTCAAGCTCAGCCAGACAGTGCCGCCCACGCCCGACCAATCCAGCAAACCAGCAATGGTACTGCCGCTCCGGCTCAAGCTGTTTGGCAGCGATACTGGCCGGCCAATCGGCGACGAACAGCTGGTCCTGCTGGATACGCCGAGCGCGGATATCGTGTTCGACAACGTTACCGAACCGCCGCTGCTGTCAATCAACCGGCAATTTTCAGCGCCTGTCATCGTTGAAACCAATCGCTCACCCGCCGATCTGGCGCGGCTATCGGCCTGTGATGACGATCCCTTTGCGCGGTATGAGGCGATGCAGCAGCTGATGCTCGACACGATTGTCGCCAGCGTCACCCATGGCCGCGGCGATCATGCCGCTGTCATCGCCGCGATTGCCGAAACGCTTGATGATCCGGCCCTTGATCCTGCTTTTGTTGCCGAAGCGGTATTGTTGCCAGCCGACAGCTTCATTGGCGATCAACTGGCAGTGGTCGATCCAGAGGCAATTTTCCGGGCTCGTGATGCGCTGCGCCGGGAAATCGGGCGGACGCTAGAGCCCAAATGGCGCGCCGCTTATGCGCAAGCAGCGGCCCTGGGTCCGTTTGAATATTCGCCGATCGCCAAGGGGCATCGACGCCTGAAAACGGTGTCGCTTGGCTATATCGCCGCCAGCGGCGCGGGCGATGCCGACTCGATCGCCTTTGCGCAGTTTGAAGCGGCCGATAACATGACCGATCGCCAAGGGGCGTTGACCACGCTGGTCAATGGCCAGTCGAACACCCGGGTCGCCGCGCTCGATATCTTTTATAATCGCTATTCGGATAATCCGCTGGTGCTCGATAAATGGTTTTCGACCCAGGCGCTGGCGAGCCGTGATGATACCCCGACAATCGTGTTCGATTTGGCCAATCACCGTGATTTCACGCTGGCCAATCCCAATCGCGCCCGTGCGTTGGTCGGCGCGTTCAGCGTCAATCAGCGGGCGTTCCATGCCGCCGATGGGCGCGGCTATCGCTTCGTTGCTGATCAACTGATTGCGCTCGACAAGCTGAACCCGCAAACGGCGGCCAAGCTGGTCCCGCCGCTGGGCCGATGGAAGCGGTTTAGCCCGGAACGCGCCGCCCAGATGCGCGCAGAGCTTGAGCGGATTCTGGCGGTGCCTGGCGTTTCGCGCGACATGTTCGAACAGGCATCGCGGAGTTTGACGGGGTAGGGGATGCCGGGGCATGATCTCGCGCCATGGCTGCGCAGTTTGAGATCCAACTCTTCACCAACCGGATGATCGTCCGCAATATCGGCACTGGGCAAACGATCGTGCGGGTCGCCACCCAGCCCTTTTCCTCGACGCGGTTGCTGATCGGTGACCTTGATGCCGCAGAACAGCTGCTCGGCGGGATCATCAAGGATATGGAAGGCTGGCGGCGTTTCCTGCGCAGCGTCGTGAAAGCAAGCTTTCAGCCGATGGAGCAATGCGAAGGCGGGCTGTGCCCGGTCGAAGCGCAGATTTTGTGCGATCTGGGCGTGCGCATGGGTTTCACGCAAGTGGAGATTATCTGAAGCGCCGGCCTTTATCCGGCCGTCACCCGGTGAATGAAGGCCAGAGCACCAACTGCCTGTCGGTTGGTCCTGCACTCCACGCCGCCATTTGTCGATCAGGGTGACGAAACCCAGCGTAAAGCGCCCGGCTTAAAGTCGAATGACTTCGGATTAGATCAATCCATACCCCTTTCGCCCTGAGCGAAGTCGAAGGGCATGCTGAGCGCGTGGGCTTCGACTTCGCTCAGGGCGAACGGGCTAAAGCTTCTATCGACCTAAGGTCATCACGCGTTAAAACAATCGTCCGCCATTGGGTACCGGCGTGGTTGGTTGCACCAGCACCACCTTGCCTTCGGCATCAGGGAAGCCCAGCGTCAGCACTTCGGACATCACTGGCCCAATTTGCCGGGGCGGGAAGTTCACCACGGCGGCCACTTGCATGCCCGGCAAATCCGCCAGCGCATAATGTTCGGTAATCTGCGCTGAGGAGCGCTTGATTCCGATCACCGGGCCGAAATCAATGATCAGCTTATAGGCTGGCTTGCGTGCTTCCGGGAAAGGCAGCGCCTCAATGATCGTGCCGATCCGGACGTCGACCTTCAAAAAATCGTCAAAGCCAATCGTTGGCGACGCTTCAGCAGCCGGATCGTGGTTGGCGTGCATTAGAAATCGAAATCCACATCATCATAATGGGCGGGCGGGGCAATACCCTCCATCCGTTCCGACAGCATCGGGCGAAAGCTTGGACGGCTTTTGAAACCGCGATACCAGCGCGCGGTCTGTT
>JAIERC010000067.1 GCA_019747165.1 Sphingomonas sp.
ACGAAAGAGGCCGCATGACGATCCGAACCATTCTCGTCGATGACGAACCCCTGGCGATCCAGGGCATGCAACTCCGGCTGCAGGCGCATGACGATGTCGAGATCGTCGACACTTGCGTGAATGGCCGCGAGGCGATCCGCAGCATCAAGACGCACAAGCCCGATCTGGTTTTTCTTGATATCCAGATGCCAGGCTTTGACGGGTTTTCGGTGGTGCAGGGGTTGATGGAGATCGAACCGCCGCTGTTTGTGTTCGTCACCGCCTATTCCGATCACGCGATCCGCGCGTTTGAAGCGCAGGCGATGGATTATCTGATGAAGCCGGTTGAGGAAACGCGGCTGGCCGATACGCTCGATCGCGTCCGCCAGCGGCTCGCGGAGAAGCGCGGCGTCGAGGAGGTCGACCGGCTCAAGGAAGTACTCGCCGAAGTTGCGCCCGATGCAGCCGCCGACATGCAGGACGGCGGCGATCAAATGTCTGCGAACCGCTTCGAAAAGCTGATCAACATCAAGGACCAGGGGCAGATATTCCGGGTCGATGTCGACACCATCGAAAGCGTTGAGGCAGCGGGCGACTATATGGTCATCAAGACAGCAGCGAAAACGCTGATCCTGCGCGAAACGATGAAGGACCTCGAAAAGCGCCTAGATCCTCGCCGCTTCCAGCGCGTCCACCGCTCGACAATCGTCAACCTCGATCTGGTGAAAGAGGTGAAGCCGCACACCAATGGCGAATGCTTCCTGGTGCTGCAATCGAACGCGCAGGTGAAGGTGAGCCGCAGTTACCGCGATGTGGTGGCGCGCTTCGTTCATTGAGGGCGGCAACAGTGGACAGGCAAACCTAACGGATTACAGCCCGATTTTCGCCACAATGGGTTGGAAAAACGTGAAAAATGAGCAAAGCACCAGCCACCAAATTCATCGTTCGCATGATCATTGGCGTTGCCATGATGGGCGCAGCGATCGCGCCATCCGCAGCGCAGGTCCCTCTGCCTGCGTCGTCTGAAGCGAGCGCCGAAGATATCGTCGTTACGGCACGGCGCAGCGGCATCCCCGTTTGGCAAGTTACAGGTCCGCGAACGACCGTGGTGCTGGTGGGCTCGATCGGTAACGTCGCGCCGGGGACGCAATGGGACCCCGCATCACTGGATAGTGCGCTCGCCAAGGCGGACCGGATCATGTTTCCAGAAGCGCTGAACGTCAAAATCGGGCTGTTCTCGTTGATTGGCGCGATTGGCAAATGGCGCAACCAGGCATCGCTTCCGAACGGCCAAACATTGCAGCAAATGGCGACGCCAGACCAATGGGCGCGGCTGGTCGCGCTGCGCGATCGTGGCATTCTTAAGCCGGGCTTTGAGCGCAAGCATCCCTATCATCTGGCGATAACGCTACAGGCTTTGGTCAAGACGAACCAGAAACGCATTCCTGGCGCAAACGCCTATGTCCGTCGCTTCGTCCGCAAGAATAAAGCCAAGGAAATTCCCTTGGCGCAAGCGAGCGTCAAGGAGATCACGGCCGATTTCTTCGGCTCGGACCCGCGCACGCACATGGCCTGCCTGATGGATGCCGTGACCTTGGTCGAGGCCGGTCCTGCCGGCGTCCAGGCGCGCGCAAACGCTTTCGCCGCACGGTCGGCAGCTTGGGCGGCGCGGCGCGTGCCGGAAGCGCTGGCGGCCCGGGCCGATAATGGGCGGCGCTCCTGTTGGCCCGAAGGCGGTCGTTTCGATATGGCGCTGGAGGCCTCGCTACGGCCGACGGTTCGCGGATTGATGACCAAGCCAGAGGTCACGCTCGCGGTGCTATCGCTCGATTCGCTGGCGGCACCCGGCGGCATATTGGATGATCTGGTGGCAGCCGGGTTCGACGTGAGCGGTCCGCATTGGCGAAACTAGACTTTCGCGCAGGTTTTGGAACGCCAAATGGGATCGCCGCCGAACGATTGTGACACCCCCGAGGAGGCCCGCCATGTCTGATAAATTCGCTGCATTCACCAATCTCCATGTCCCCGGCCAGCCGCTGATCCTGTTCAACGTCTGGGACGCAGGCAGCGCTGTCGCGGTTGAACGGGCGGGGGCGAAGGCGCTGGCGACGGGGAGTTGGTCAGTGGCGGCGGCACATGGGTTTCATGATGCCGAAGCGCTGCCGATCGACCTGGCGCTGGCCAATGCCGCGCGAATCGTCGCCGCGACGGCCCTGCCGGTCAGCATCGATTTTGAGGGCGGCTATGCAAACGATCCGGGGCAGACTGCCGCCAATGTGGCGGCGCTCGCGGCGACGGGCGCGATTGGGTGCAATTTCGAAGATCAGGTGATTGGGGCTACCCCGCGCACGCTTTATACCATTGCCGATCAGGCGGGGCGGATCAGCGCGATCCGCCAAGCCGTCGGCCCGGCATTTTTCATCAATGCGCGGACTGATATTTTCCTGGTCGCGCCCGCCGATGCGCATGATGCCGCGATGGTCGATCAAGCGATCGACCGCGCATACGCCTATGCCGATGCTGGCGCGAGTGGCTTCTTCGTTCCGGGGCTCGTCGATCTCGCCCTGCTTGAGCGGGTGTGCAAGGCCTCGCCGTTGCCCGTCAACTTCATGGCCTTTCCCGGCGCACCCGCCACCGATGCTGTGGCCGCGACGGGAATCGCACGGATCAGCCACGGGCCCGGCCCTTATCGACTGGCGATGAAGGCGTTAGCGGACGCCGCGTCGGCCGCCTTTGCTTAAGCCTCGTTGTTCTCGGACTCGCCCTCGCCCTCGGCCGGGCGCTCAAACCACGCCTCTACTTCACCCGACAGCTTCAGCGTCAGCGGGTTGCCGTGGCGATCGACTTTCTTGCCCAGCGCAACGCGGATCCAGCCTTCGGACAGGCAATATTCCTCGACATCATGGCGCTGCAGCCCTTTGAAGCGGATGCCGATGCCGCGTTCCAGCAAGGGCTGATCAAAAAACGGGCTGCGCGGGTTCGACGATAGTCGATCAGGGGGTGTATCGCTCATCGCAGCGCTCTTGGCGCAGCACGGCGCAAATTGCCAGCCCGCTCAGCCAAAAAGCACAGCCGCAGCAACGGGCGGCGCGACCCTGTCGCACCGCCCGTTGATTGCGTTCGCGATCGGCCTTTAGCGGCAGATGCGGATACGCACGCTCTCGCGATAATAGGGATCCCAGCGCCACTCGACCCGGCACCGCTCATAACGCGGACGGTAATTATAAGCATAATAGCCGTCATCGGGATAATAGCCGTGGTCGTTGTAATAGTTGTAATCGTAATTCACTGGATAGCCGCGATCATAATAATAGCGGTCACGAAACCGATCGTTGCGGTTGGACGCGATCGCCGCGCCAATCGCGAGACCGGCAATCCCGGCAATCACGGCGCCGCCATTGCCGCGGCCCCGGCCAAAGCCATCCCCACGAAAGCCATCCCCGCGGAAGCCACCGCCAAAACGCTGCGCTTCGGCAGGCACGGCAGCGGTGAGCGCGGTTGCGGCGAGGGCAAACCCAAGGCCGACTTTTTTCAACATTGCGTTCA
>JAIERC010000207.1 GCA_019747165.1 Sphingomonas sp.
ATTGTCGATGGTCGGCCCGTGCATGGTTTCCTGCATCCTGAGATTGGCCATATGCGCGTGCCGCGCCGGGCGGACGGTGGTTTTGCCGGCATTTGCTGCTTTCATGGCGATTGTGTGGAAGGGTTGGTGTCGGGTCCGGCGCTCGAAGCGCGGACTGGCCTGGCCGGGGCGGATATTCCCGCTGACCATCCGGTCTGGGCTGATGTTGCGCACGAACTGGGCGATTTCTTTGCCAATATGCTGATGAGCTTCGCGCCCGAACGGATTGCGCTGGGCGGTGGCGTGCTGCAGCAGCGGCCCTATCTGCTCCCGCAGATCCGCGCCGTGGTGACGGAACGATTGGCGGGCTATCTGCCCGATACCGCAATTGCCCCCGCCGCGCGGATCGCGATGGCAACGCTGGGTGCTAATGCTGGTCCGCTCGGCGCCATCGCGCTGGCAGCGCTTGCGCGCGGCTAGCCGCAGTCGGCTGTTGCCGTCTTATGGCGCGACCGGATCGCCAGAGGGCGGCGCGGATGCCCAGTCATTGGCCAAGCCCCGACTGAGTCCAAAGGCATAGAGCCGGTTCATATAGGCTGTATCGAACGGCTTGTGTGGCGGCCCGGGTTCGAAGCCTGACGTGATATAGCTCAGATGGTAGCGCGCGCCGTAGCGCTTTGCCCAAAGATACGCCGTGGCCGTCTGTTCGCGGACTGCCGCTGCCGTCGCCAGCGTGAAGGCACGACTGGCAATGGCCAGGATGCCGCCTTTGACGATTCGGAAATCGCCCCCCAATTGGCCGTTCACCAACAGATAGAGATCGGACACATCGCTGCCGATACCGCTGGTGGTGATCACCCCCGGCGGCACGACCAACAACGATCCCGATGTCGCGCCATCGACATGCGCCTCGCGAATCAATTTGCCGCCCGATTGTGCATCGATCACCACCGGCGGGAACAGCGCGGGTACGGCAGACGATGCCAGCAGCACCTGCCGAAACAGCCTGTAGCGGCCCGGCGCGGGACTATCGGCGATAACGCCCATGTCCCACACAACGCCGCGCTGCGCATCGAGATTGGCGGTGCCGACGAACAACCGCCTGCCGCTGCGATGCGCGGCGGCGACCTCGTCGATCACTGCATCGGTGACATAGGTGTTGAGCAGCCGCCACAGCGGCCCAGTGGTGGCGACGCTGGTCGCCAGCAGCGCCGTTGGCGGCAAGCGCAGCTTGTAAATGTCGCGCTGGCTGATCGTTGTGTAGGCGGCCTTGACCCGGTCATCATAGCGCGCGCCGAGAAAGGCAAAGGGGGCAATCAGCGCGCCGGTGCTGACGCCGGTGACCACGGTGAATTCCGGGCGCTTGCCCGATTGGCTCCACCCGTTGAGGAGGCCCGCGCCATAGGCCCCCTCGTCCGATCCGCCCGATATTGCGAGCATTGCCTCTGCCCGGCCCGGCAGGCGGACGGGTCGCGCGCGCATGAAGGCGGCGGGATCATCGGCCCAGAAGCGCGCGCCGGGAATGCCGGGCATCTGCGCGATCGCCTGTTCTTGTTCGCTATACAGCCGCTTGGGCAGCGTGACGCAGCCGCTGGTCGCAACCAGCGCAAGCGCCAACAGCGTCGTGATGCCGAAACGTCCGGTCATGTGTCCGTCTCCGCCCTGGTGCCGCCAAGGGCCTTGGCGGGTGCGATATAGGCTTTCAGCGTGTTGGTCTGCGCGTTTGGTGCCTGTTGTTCAATGGCAAGCCGACATGATTGCGATTCATGCCAGGTAATCTGGTCAGGATTTTAGCACTTAGACACGGAGATATCGAAAATACCATACCTCGCGGCCCTGCCGCCGGGCTTTGCGTTCATAGCGGGTTTCGGGCCAGTCTTCCGGGCGGGTAAGGAAATCCGCCGCACTCCCCGCCTGCCAGGCGAAATCACGGCGCGCGTTCATGATCATCATCGACCAGCGGCAATAGGTCGGATCATCGGTGCCAAGCCTGAATTCACCGCCGGGCTTGAGTTTCGCATGGATCAGATCGAGCGGGCCATTGTTGATCATCCGCCGCTTGGCGTGGCGCGCCTTTCGCCAGGGATCGGGGTGGAGCAGATAGACGCGCTCCAGGCTGGCATCGGGTAGCCGCTCAAGCACGGTCAGCGCGTCGCCCATATGCAGGCGGACATTGGCGAGGTTACCGTCGCGAATATGGCCGAGCGCGCCGACCACGCCGTTCAGGAACGGCTCGCAGCCGATAAAGCCAGTGTCGGGGTTGGCGCTTGCTTGCCCAGCCAGATGCTCTCCCGCGCCAAAGCCGATTTCAAGTTGAAGCGGGCGCGGATCGCCGAACAGCCACACCGCATCGAGCGGGCCGTCTTCGGGCACCGACACCTCGGGCAGCAATTCCTCGACCAGCGCGGCCTGGCCCTGGCGCAGCTTATGCCCCTGGCGACGGCCATAGAGACGGCGGATAGTGGTGGGATCATTCATCGTGCGCCCCGGTAACGGAGCGGACACGAAAGTCCAGCCAAGTGCCCCCGGAGGGAGTGGCGGGACGGCGCGCGAGCCAGTTCGCTATAATCTCCCGCCGATGCTGTCCGGCAGCAAAACACCCCGCGCGTCGGCGGACGCACGGGGTGTTTTTCGTTGCAATCTGCAGTAAAAAAGAGCGGCTTTACGCCACCGCTGCCTTCAGCTTGTCGACCAGGTCGGTGGCTTCCCAGGTGAAGGCATTGCCTTCCGCCTTGCGACCGAAATGGCCATATGCGGCGGTCTGCTGATAGATCGGCGCGTTGAGCTTCAGATGTTCGCGGATGCCGCGTGGCGTCAGGCGGACGAGCTGGGGCAGCACTTCTTCAATCTTCGCTTCGGCAACGGTCCCGGTGCCGTGCAGATCGACATAGAGCGACAGCGGCTCGGCGATGCCGATCGCATAGCTCAATTGGATCGTGCAGCGGCGGGCAAGGCCAGCCGCGACGACATTCTTCGCCAGATAACGCGCGACATAGGCCGCTGAGCGATCGACCTTGGTCGGATCCTTGCCGCTGAACGCGCCGCCGCCGTGCGGGGCGGCGCCGCCATAGGTGTCGACGATGATCTTGCGACCCGTCACGCCGGCATCGCCGTCCGGCCCGCCGATTTCGAAGCGACCGGTCGGGTTGACGTAGATCTTGGTCTCGTCGGTGATGAAACCTGCGGGCAGCACCTTGTGGAAAACGCCGACTACATAATCGCGCAGCACGGCATATTTTTCGGGATCGCTGCCTGCGGCACCGTCGTCGCAATAGCCCGGGGCATGCTGGGTTGAAACGACCAGCGCGGTCGCGTGGACCGGCACTTCGTTTTCATAGTGCAGCGTTACCTGGCTCTTGGCATCGGGCTCCAGGAAGGGCGCCGCGCCCGAATGGCGATCAGCGGCCATGGTTTCGAGGATGCGGTGCGAATAATACAGCGTCGCAGGCAGCAGATCGGGGGTTTCGTCGGTCGCATAGCCGAACATGATGCCCTGGTCGCCGGCGCCTTCTTCCTTGTTGCCGCTTTCATCGACGCCCTGCGCGA
>JAIERC010000373.1 GCA_019747165.1 Sphingomonas sp.
AGCTCTACACCGATGGCGCGCTGGGATCGCGCGGGGCGTGGCTGAAGGCGCCCTATGCCGATGCGCCGACGCAGAGCGGCGCTGGGTTTCTGAGCGATGATGTGCTGCGCAATTTCATGAGCCGGGCGGCGATGGATGGCTATCAGGTCGCGGTGCATGCGATTGGTGACAAGGCCAATGCGCAGGTGCTGGCGGCGATCAGCGATTTGTCGGAAACCTATAAGGGCGATCGGCGCTGGCGGATCGAACATGCGCAAATCGTCGATCCCGCCGATCTTGCGAAGTTTGGGGAGCATGGCACGATCGCCTCGATGCAGCCGGTCCATCAGACGGGCGACCGGACGATGGCCGAGGCACGGCTGGGACCGGGTCGCCTCGCCGGGGCCTATGCCTGGGCGACGATGCTGCGGAATGGCGCGGTGCTGGCGTTTGGTACCGATTATCCGGTCGAGAGCCCCGACCCCTTTGCGGGCTGGGCGGCTGGCTTCACCCGCGCGGATGCCGATGGCCAGCCCTATGGCGGCTGGCAGCCGCAGGAGCGGGTCAGCCGCGAACAGGCGTGGCGCGCTTACACGATGGACGCGGCCTATGCGGGCTTTGCCGAAAAGGATTTCGGGCGGCTTGGTGCCGGGCAATGGGCCGATTTCATCATCGTCGATCGCGACCCGCTGCTCGCGAGCCCCAGCGACTTGCGCGCGACCAAGGTGGAGGAAACCTGGATCGGCGGGGTGAAGGCCTGGGGGCGCTAGAGCCTGATGACGTTAGGTCGCTTCAAAATTATACCCGTTCGGGCTGAGCGAAGTCGAAGCCCACGCGCTACACATGCCCTTCGACTTCGCTCAGGGCGAACGGGGTTTGGGTTGGTCCAATCCAAAGTCATCAGACTCTAAAGCAGCCGCAAAGCAACTGATCGGGCCACGATCAGTGTTGTGAATCCGGGATATGGACGATCAGGCCGTCCAGCGCGTCGGACATTTCGATCTGGCAGCACAACCGGCTATCCTCGCGCACGCCTTCTGCAAATTCGAGCATGTCATGCTCCATCTCGCTCTGCGTGCCGGTCCGCTCGCGCCATTCAGCGGCGACATAGACGTGACAGGTGCCGCACGCGCAATTGCCGCCACAATCGCCATCGATCCCGCGAATGCTGTTATTCAGCGCGCCTTCCATGACCGAATAGCCGGTCGGGACATCGACATGATGTTCGGTACCATTGGATTCAACAAAAGTGACGCGCGGCATGAAACCCCCGGATATTCAGTGATGTGGCAGATTGGTGAAAGGCGCGTGGATCAGCCCGGAATGCGGACCATCATGCGTTCATAGCCCTTCACAAAGGCCGAAGGCACCCGGACTGGCGGCTCCACCACCTCGATGAGGGGCCAGCGCTTCATGATTTCTTCCCAGACGATCTTCAGCTGCATTTCGGCCAGTCGATTGCCGACGCAGCGATGGATGCCGAAGCCAAACGACAGATGCTGGCGTGGCCGCGCGCGATCGATAATGAACGCATCGGGATTTTCAATTTCGGTCTCGTCGCGATTGCCCGAGACATACCACATGACGACGCGGTCGCCCTTTTTGATATGCTGCCCACCCAGGATCGTGTCCTGCAGCGCGGTGCGGCGCATATGCGCAAGCGGGGTTTGATAGCGGACGATTTCCGGCACCATTGATTCGATCAGCGCAGGGTTGTCGCGGAGCTTCTGATACTCGCCCGGATTTTCGTTGAGGAACAACAGCCCGCCAGTGATCGAGTTGCGCGTCGTGTCATTGCCCCCGACGATCAACAGCAACAAATTGCCGAGATATTCCATCGGCTGCATGTCGCGCATTGAGGGGTTGTGCGCCATCATCGAGATCAGATCGCCCGCTGGCGGCGCATTGACGCGCGCATTCCACAGGCCAGTGAAATAAGTGAGGCACTCGATCAAGATCGCGCGTTGTTCGTCGCGGGTCATCTTGGCATCGGGCGAGGTAACGTCGATGGTCGTCACGTCGGACCAATAGGTCAGCTTGCGGCGCTCCTCCCAGGGAAAGTCGAACAACGTGGCGAGCATTTGCGTCGTCAGTTCAATCGATACGCGGTCGACCCAGTCGAACGGTTCGTTGATCGGCAAATTGTTGAAAATCTTCTGCGCGCGTTCGCGGATCAGCACTTCGAGCACTGCCAGATTGGCGGGCGCGACGATCGGCGACACGGCTTTGCGCTGCACATCATGCTTGGGCTGATCCATCGCGATGAACATTGGCAGGATGAAGTCATCATCCTGGTCCTTCGCCGTGATCCCGCCGAGATGCGCTTCTGAGGAAAAGACAGCGTGATTGGTATCGACCGCCATGATGTCCTTGTAGCGCGTCACCGACCAGAAGGGCCCAAACCGGCCATTGGCGCAGTAATGCACCGGCGCTTCCTTGCGGAGCCGTTCGAAAAACGCCCAGTGCGTATTATCGACGAAGCGCGAGGAATCGGTCATGTCGATGTCTTCGATTGGCATCGAATAAGCGATCGACCGAGCGGCTTCGATGGCCTCATCCTCGATCTGCTTGAAGGCGGTCGCCATGATCAGTCTCTCCCTCGGTCGATCCAGGACGCTGCTGGACGATATCATCACCTCAAACTGCCCTGCTTGCGGAGCAATGGCAATGTTAAAGGGGGGAGGGTGTGGATTCATCGCCACCCAGTTTGGGCGCGGTATTGGCGATCTAAATTTTGGCGTCGGACATAAAAAAGCCCGCAGCTCCCAGATTGGAAACCGCGGGCTTTTCCCCCGTCTTTAGCTCGTTTTACGCGACGGCAGCTTCCTGCACTTCGTCGGGCTCGCGTAGCACATAGCCGCGGCCCCAGACGGTCTCGATATAATTGTCGCCTTCGCACGCCATGCTGAGCTTCTTGCGCAGCTTGCAGATGAAAACGTCGATGATCTTGAGTTCGGGTTCGTCCATGCCGCCATAAAGGTGGTTCAGGAACATTTCCTTGGTGAGCGTGGTGCCCTTGCGCAGGCTCAGCAGCTCCAGCATCGCATATTCTTTGCCGGTCAGGTGGACGCGCGCGCCATCGACTTCGACGGTCTTGGCATCCAGGTTGACGGCGAGTTTGCCGGTGCGGATGACTGATTGCGAATGGCCCTTTGAGCGGCGGACGACCGCATGGATGCGGGCGGTGAGTTCTTCGCGGTGGAAGGGCTTTGTGACATAATCGTCAGCGCCGAAGCCGAACGAGCGGACTTTGCTATCCATTTCGTTGATGCCCGACAGGATCAGCACCGGCGTCTGCACTCGGGCGACGCGCAGCTTTTTCAGCACGTCATAGCCATGCATATCGGGCAGGTTGAGATCGAGCAGGATGATGTCGTAATCATAGAGCTTACCGAGATCGAGGCCTTCTTCGCCAAGGTCGGTGGTGTAGACGTTGAAGCCTTCTGCCGAGAGCATCAGCTCAATGGCTTTGGCGGTGGTGGGCTCGTCTTCGATCAGCAGCACGCGCATCTGGCTATTCCCCTGTTGCTCGCAGCCCCGAACGTCCCCAG
>JAIERC010000399.1 GCA_019747165.1 Sphingomonas sp.
GTTTGGCCGACCGGTCGGTGCCGATGGTCTGCCGCACCGAATCCGTCGCCGCCTTCGGCAACAGCCCGGACAGCGCCGGGTGATCGAGCAATGTTGCGGAACCCGATCTGCCGCTGAACACTTCCAGCACGGCATAGGTTGGGACGATGAAGGCGCCCTTGTCCTTGGCCAGCTTGGCAAAGGCTGCCCCGCCATCCTTGTCGGCAAAGAGATGCACCAGCCCGTCTGCACCCGCATCAATCGATTCGGTCGCCGTCGCCAGCGTTTGTGCATGCACCACCGCCAGCTTGCCGCGCTTGTGCGCGGCCACGACCAGCGCGCGGATGGTTGGGACATCAAGTGTCGGCACCGTCCGGCCGATGATCGTGCCGGGTTCGTCGACGATCTTGATATAGTCGGACCCTTCGGCAATCCGGGCGGCGACCCAGGCATCTGCCTCCTCAGGCTTGGTCAGCGTGGGTATGGGAAGGCCATATTCAGTGCCATGGCCCTTGGGCACAGTAGCGAGAAAGCCGGACGTAAAAACATCCGACATGGCGACATTGTCGCCGCGCGCCATCCGGGCGCGGACTGCGCGGGTTGATTCAGGCGGGCTGAACATGTCGAGCTGGGTGGTGACGCCGAACAATAGCGCATCGTCCTGGCCGGCATAGGCATGGACATGGCTGTCGATCAGGCCAGGCAACAGCGTCTTGCCGCGGCCATCGACGATGCGCATCGTCGGTAACAGTTTGCCGCGATAATTGGCGTCGACGATTTTGCTGCCTTCGATCAGCACTGATCGGTCGACCTGCTTTTGGACGCCGTCGAAAACCGTCACATGCTGGATGAGCGTTTGCGCGGCCAAGGGCGGTGTCGATTGGCCAAAGGCCGGGGCGGCAATGATGCAGGATAGCAGAATGGCGGTGCGCTTCAGTCGCATCTTAACGAACTCCCGGTTGCGTGTTTGGCCTTGAATTGCCGTAACGCTAGGAGCCGGGATCGCGATGGCGAAGTGACATCTGTCACATGGCGCGGGTGACACTCAACACTGATCGATCATGCCGGGTGGCGGCGCGCTAGAGCCAGCCATTGGCGCGCGCGATGCGGCCCGCCTCGATGCGGTTGGCGGCACCGAGCTTGCCCGCCGCGTCCGACAGATAGTTGCGCACCGTGCCCGGCGACAAATCGAGCCGGCGGGCGATTTCCTTATTGGGGAGTCCCTCCTCCGCCAGCCGCAGCGCATCGCGCTCGCGTGGGGTGAGCGGGTCGGCGCCCGCTTGCCAGGCAGTTTCCGCCAGCTCGGCAGGGATGAAGGTGCCCCCCGCCGCGACGATCCGAATGGCGGCGGCGAGCTGTTCGGCCGGCGTGTCCTTGAGCAGATAGCCGCGAACGCCAGCAGCGCGGGCGCGCGCGAGATAGCCGGGCCGCGCAAAGGTAGTGACGATCACGGTGCGCGTCGTCAGCCGCTGCTCGGCGATTGCCAGCGCAACGTCGAGGCCGCTGAGCTGCGGCATCTCGATATCGGTGAGCAGAATGTCGGGGGTAAGCGTCCGCACCAGATCGAGCGCGGCAGCGCCATCCGCGGCGCGACCAATGATCGACAGGTCAGGCTCCATATCGAGCAGCGCCGCAAGCGCGCCCAGCACCATCGCCTGATCTTCAGCCAGGACGATGCGGATCATGCCGGGACGGTCGCAATCAGCTGCATCCCGCTGGTGCCCGGCAGGATGGTGAGGGAGCCACCCGCCGCCTGCAACCGCTGGCGCATGCCGACAAGGCCGCGGCCTTCGACGAAGCTGCGGCCATGCCCATCGTCTGACACCGCGAGCCTGGCCTCCTTGCCCGTCATCGACAGGTCAATCCGGCAGGTTTGCGCTTGGGCGTGCCGGATCACGTTGGTGACGGCTTCGCGCAGCGTCATCGCCAGCACCGCACCCGCATCGGATGGGATCGCGGCAAAATCACCGGTAATCTGGGCTGAAACTGCCGCAGCCTCCAGTGCAGCGGATGACGCGGCGGCTTCATGCGCCAGGCTGCCGCCGATTTGCCCGGCCAGTGCAGCCCGCACCTCGGCCAAGCCTTCGCGGGCAAGCGTCGCAATCGCCTGGCATTCGATTTCTGCAGCGGATGCGTCGCTTGGCAGCAACCGCCGGGCGAGATCGGCCTTGAGCGCGACCAGCGTCAGCGTGCGCCCGACAACGTCATGCAAATCGCGCGTGATGCGTTCGCGCTCAGCAGTCCCGGCAAGACGCCGCACCTCTTCCTGCGTTGCCAGCAAGGCCTGGGTGCGTGCGTAAAAGGCTTCGCGCGATATCGTCGCGCCGCCAGTCATGACCACCAGCATGATACCAGGTAGTACCCACAGGATCGGCTGCTGCCAGGCGAACCCCACCGCCGCCGTCGCCAGCGCGATTGCGGCGATCACGGCGATGGCGTGGCGGGCAGGACGCAAGCGACCGGCTTCGGACCCCGCATAGACCGAAAAGACCGTCCAGCTGCCGCCGAGCGGGGCGAGGAGTGCGCCGATCGCGAACATCGCCGCCGCCGTCCCCATCAGTCGCACCCCGTTCAGGCGGTGGCTGATGAAATAGGTCGGCAGGAACACTGCGATGCCGATTACAGACGCGATCAGCTGGCACTGCGTCGGCGCGCGCCACAGCCACGGCATCGCGTAAAAGGCGAGGTACACCAGCCACGGCCACGGCCCGTCCCACCAGCGCTCTGCTTTGGTTTGCATGGCGCTTTCGTCGCGCGGTGAAGGGGGCGGCGTCAAGCGGGACTGCGCCGCCAGCCGGTCCACGCCCATCCCGCCGCCGCCACCGTCATCGCCGCCAGAATGAGCGCGTGATCGGCCACCGTCCCGATCATATCCGCCCCAACGATCGCCCGGGCTATCTGGCCGAGATGGAAGGACGGCATGAATGCGCCGATCGTCTGCATCCACCCCGGCAGAATCGCCGACGGGATCCACAAGCCACCCAACACGGCAGACCCCAGAAACAAGGCATTGGCCATCGCCACTGCGCCCTTGCCGCCCATCCGCATCCCAATGCCAAAGCCGATCAGCGCGAACGGGACGGTCGAAGCCAGGTGAACGACGATCAGCGCCACCCACTGCGCCGGGGACAATTGTGCGCCGCCAATAATGCCCAGCGCGTAGATCATCGCGATGGCCGCCGCCGTCGCGGCTATCGCGGCAGTCAGCTTGGCGGCGACATAGGCTCCGGCGGGCATGGGCGAGACGCGTTTGAGTTCGATCAGGCCCTGTTCGCGCTCCATCGCCACGCCCGCGCCAAAGCCGAACAAGGCCGGACCAATCGCCGCGAACACGCCGTATCCGGCAAGGCTCGCCGCCACCGCTTCCGGTGTCGGTGATTTGGCGATGGCCAGCGTGAACAGCCCGTAAAAGGCGGCAGGCGTGACGACCGACGGCAAGATGAACTGCGGCAGCCGCCAGGATCGTTTGAGTTCAGCGATACATTCGCGCCGCCAAACGCCAGCGGGGATAAGCGCGGCGGTCATGCGGCGATCCTTTCGTCTGATGTCAGCAATG
>JAIERC010000106.1 GCA_019747165.1 Sphingomonas sp.
GGGAACCCCTGGCGCGGATTGAATTTCGCCCAGGCCATATGGAAACCAGCCCGGCGCTGCTTGCCGATTTCGATTCGGATGATGCCGTGGTCATCACGCGCTTCGGCATCGCTTCGGGCACCGCCAAACCAACCTTTATCGACATTGTGTATCCAGTCACCGCGTTGAAGCCCCATGCGCCATCGCTCACCGGCAAGGTGCATGCCCGGGCTGCTGCGCCTGATCCGGCCTGGCGCAACGGCCTGACGCGGGCGGTCATGGGCGTAAAATTTCCAGTCCGCTCCGTGTTGGCCGAACCGATGATTTCGCTCGTCAAGCTGATGGAGCTGAAAGCCGGTGACGTCATTCCAATCAGCTTTGGCAACGATGTGCCGGTGATGGTCGGCGGCGATCGGCTCGGCACGGGCACGGTTGGCACGTCTAACGGCAAGGCGGCGATCCGCCTGACGATGATCGAACGCATAGATGAAGAGGATTATCGATGAACGACATGACTGGGGGATTCCCCGTCGACGGGGCAGTGGCGGCCAATTTCAGGCTGCTTCAGGACGTCGATGTCAAACTGACCGTCGAGATTGGATCGACCTCGCTCACCTTGCGCGAATTGCTGGCGCTGGGGGAGGCGAGCGTGATCGAACTGGATCGCGCAGCCAATGAACTGCTCGATGTGTTCGTCAACGGCACGCTGATCGGCCGCGGCGAGGTCGTTACCGTTGGTGACCGCTTCGGGGTGCGGATGACCGAACTGGTTTCCCCCGAAAAGCGAGCCAGCCGCTCATGATGTGGGAATATATCCTCAAGATCGCGGTGCTGCTGCCCCTGGTCTGCGGCCTGATGATCGGCTGCCTGTATCTGTGGCGCAGGCTTGAACAACGGCTGCCCGGCCAACAGGCCGATCGGATGCTGAGTGTCAAGGAAACGATGATGATCTCGCCCGGGCTGAAGCTCGCCGTGCTTGAATTTGAAGGCCGCAAATTGCTCGTCTCGGTTGGCCGGGGGGGCGTCACCCTGATTGATCGGGGCGGACAAGATCGGATGGGGCAATGAGCATGCCCATCGTGCGCCGTCTCGGCGCTGGAAGCCAGAGCTTGTTCAAGACTGCGCCGGCACCCGCCACACGCGGCTGGGCAGGCCGGATTGCGCTGATCCTGCTGGCGTTGGTGTTCTGCCTGATCATCGCGGTGCCCGCCTTTGCGCAAGCGGCGCCGGCTGCCCCTGTCGCGCCATCGGTGCCCGGTGCGGGCGACGCGATCGATCGCGCGCTGGGCGATCTTGGTGGCGGCAATGCGCCATTGTCGCTGTCGCTCCAGGTTCTCATCATCATGGGCCTGTTGTCGGTCTTGCCCGGCATCCTGCTGATGATGACCAGCTTCACGCGGATCATCATCGTGCTCTCGATCCTGCGCCAGTCGCTTGGCCTGCAACAGACACCGCCCAATCAGGTGCTGGTCGGCCTTTCACTGTTCCTGAGCTTCTTCATCATGGCGCCAGTGCTGAACGACATGAACGTCAATGCGATCCAGCCTTATGCGGCCGGCAAGATCGGCGCGACCGAGATGATCGCTAAAGCCGGGAGGCCGCTGCACGGCTTCATGCTGAAGCAAACGCGGATGAAGGACATCACGATGTTTGCGCAGATCGCCAAGAGCGGCCCTTATGCCAAACCAGCCGACGTGCCCTATTCGGTGCTGCTGCCTTCCTATGTCACCAGTGAGCTGAAAACGGCCTTCCAAATCGGGTTTCTGATCTTCCTGCCTTTCATTGTGATCGATCTGATCGTCGCCTCGGTGTTGATGTCGCTCGGGATGATGATGGTTTCGCCGACGATTATCTCTTTACCCTTCAAGCTGTTGTTGTTCGTGCTGGTCGATGGCTGGGCGCTGACGATGGGGTCGCTTGCCAATAGTTTTGTAAGGTAGCGCGGCTGTGGACACGCAATATTTCTTGACCGTCGCCAACCAGGCGCTGTGGGTGCTGGCGCTCGCTTCCGCTCCGATCCTGATCCCGGCGTTGTTGTCGGGCCTGATCCTTGGCATGGTGCAGGCGGCAACCTCGATTAACGAACAGACGTTAACCTTTGTGCCCAAGCTGGTCGTGGTCGCGGTCTCGCTGGTGATTTTCGGCAGCCTGATTCTGGGCTTGCTCAGCGACTTCACGATTCAGATCTTCGAGCGCATTCCCGATCTGGTGAAATAATCATGGGCACGTGCAAGCAGGCCGTCACGGCAAAGCCGCGACGTCGGTCGGGGCTTCTGCCCCGCCGGCCGGGCTTGCCCATGTGGCACGCGTCATGCGCGCTCTCATGGGTCGCGCCATGCTAGGCTTTGGCCTCTCAATCGAGCCTCAGCTCTGGACGCTGCTGTTCGTGATGATCCGCGTCAGCGCTACCTTTATCGCTGCGCCGGTGTTCGGGGCGGTCGCCGTGCCGTTGCAGGTCCGGATCGCGCTGGCCGGGGCGATCGGGGTGCTGGTCCTCGCTGCGCATCCTATCGCTGCTCCGGCGCAAGTCTTTGCCGCTGCCACATTCCTGGCGGTAGCGGCAGAAGCGCTGGTCGGGCTGGCGATTGGCTTTGTCCTGCAAATCGCCTTTGCCGCGCCTTTGGTGGCGGGCGAATTGATCGGCACGTCGATGGGGATCGGCTTTGCCTCGGCGATCGATCCGCAAAATGGCCGGTCGAGCACCGCGCTTGGCCAGTTCATGATGACGCTGCTCACCCTGCTGTTCCTGTCGGTCAACGGCCATCTGATGCTGGTTGAGATGGTGGTCCGCAGTTATGCCGTGTTGCCGCCCGGTGCGCCGTGGATTGCGGTCGATCGGCTGCGCGATATTGCGATTTTTGGCGGTTATGCCTTTTCGGCCGGCTTTTTGCTGGCGCTGCCCGTCGGCTTTTTGCTGCTGTGCCTCAATCTCGTCGTCGGCATGCTTTCGCGGTCCGCCCCGGCGCTTAATCTGTTTGCGGTCGGCTTGCCGATGAGCCTTGCAGTCGGCGTTGTCGCGCTCGCCATCGCCTTCCCGGCGATGGGCGATTACATGATCGTCATCATCCAGGAAGGCCTTGCCGCCGCTGAGCATCTGGTGCTTGGCTGATGGCAGACGAATTCGGCGAAAAGACAGAAGGCCCAACACCCAAGCGCAAGCAAAAGGCGTTTGATGATGGCCAAGTCCTTCGATCGCGCGAATTTGCAACCGCGCTGGTGGTGTTGGCCGGTTGCGCCTGGCTGGCATTGTTTGGCCCGGCGCTGATGGCGGCGTGCAAGGGGCTGATGATCACCAGCTTCTCGTTCGGGTCGGGCGATATTGATGATTTTCAGCCGATGCGGTCGTTGGCGACGGCGGGCTGGCAGATCGCGCCGCCGATGATCGCGATGTTCGCGATTGCCGTCATTGCGGCGATTTTCAGCCAGGTTGGGCTCGGCGCGCTCACTTTCAACGGCAAGCTGATGGCGCCCAAGGCCAGCCGGATCAATCCCGCCTCTGGCCTGAAGCGAATTTTCGGGCCGCAGGGCTGGGTGGAGCTTGGCAAGTCGTTGCTCAAGGTGATCCTGC
>JAIERC010000194.1 GCA_019747165.1 Sphingomonas sp.
GCAGATCGACCAGTTCGCCCACCGTCTCGCGGATGATCCCCATCCAGTAATTGTCAGCGAGCGGCCCCCATACCGCCAAGGCGAAGCGACCACCGGGCGCGAGCAACTGCGCGATATTGGCGAAGGCGGAGGCAGGATCGGGAAAGAACATCGTGCCGAAGCGCGAGATGATGCGATCAAAGCGATCCTCGATCTGCAGGGTTGCACTGTCCGCCACTGCAAAAACTGGCGTCGTGCCCGGCTGGCCTGCCCCCTGCCCCGCCGCGCGGTGCTGGGCATAACCAACCAAGGCCGGCGAAATATCATAACCAAAAATCGCCGCATCCGGATCAGCGGCCTTAGCCACCGCCAGCGTCGTGCCGCCACCACCACAGGCCAGATCGGCAATCCGCCGCGCGCCCGTCAGTTCAAGCCGCGCGATCAGCGGCTGGTCGGCCGGTGCCAGCATCGCCTCCATCTGGCCAAGCTGCGCGAGCCATTTCTCGCCGCGCGCGCCAGCCCAATCGTTCATGCTGGGGTTTTCGGGGGCGGTCATACGGGCGCTCCTTGAATGTGGGCCGGGGTCGGCTGGCCTGTCGCTTTCACCCTTTTGGTAGTCATGTCCACAGGGCGCGGTATCAGGCTTCAATCCGGGTGATATCGATGCGGCGATCCGCCAGCGCGAGCGGCGCAGGCCGGTGCGACACCAGGATCAGGCCGGTGCCGGTGGTGGCGAGCCATTGATCGAGCCGGGCGATCAGATCGGCCTCGGTCGCTGCATCCAGCCCCTCGCTTGGCTCGTCAAGGATCAGCCAGGGCCGCCCAGCAAGCAGCGCGCGGGCGAGCGACAACCGCTTGCGCTCGCCCCCCGACAGCGTGCCGCCATCCTCGCCGATCCGCGTCTCCAGCCCCTGGGGCATTGCCGCGATGCGATCGGCGAGGCAGGCGGTGGTGAGCGCGGCGTGCATCTCGTCAGCGGTCACGCGTGGGCGGGCGAGGCGGAGATTGTCGGCAATCGTTCCCGCAATCAGTGTTGCATCCTGCGGCGATAGCGCTAGCTGCCCGCGCAGCCGATCAGCCGGGCAGTCAGCGATCGGCACCCCGTCCAGGGCAATGGCGTGGATCGCCGGCCGCAGCCCGGCCAGCGCCTCAACCAACCGGGTTTTGCCCGATCCTGAAATGCCGGTAATGGCGACGCGTGATCCGGGTGGCAGGTCAAACGCGCCAAGCGTGATCGTTGCCGGGGTTGGCAAAGTCGCGAACGATGAGGCCAACTGGCCGGGCAAGCCAGTCAATACCGCCAGCCGGGCCAGCGATTCATCGACGCTCGCCTGGCGCAGCGCGGTGCGGGCAAAAGCCGCCATTGCCTCAACCGAAGCCGTTGCGGCGAGCAAGGCCAGCGCGATGTCGGCAGCCGGGCCGCGCGCAAGCGCCAGCACCAGCGCGGCACTCAGCGCGCCATAAGCCAGCATCAGCGCCGCAATCGCGCCCTCCCCGCGAAATAGCTTTGCCCGGGCAGAATCGAGCCGCGCGGCGGGGATGGCGAGATCGGCGGTCACCCGATCACCAAGGCCATAAGCAATAATCTCCGGCCGGGCGGCGGCGAGATCGACAAAGCGGGTCCGCAGATCGCCCAAAGCATCGGCGGCGTCATGCGCCGGGGATTCGGTCAATCGCTTAGCGGCAAGCGCAAGCAGCACCGGCAGTGCCGCCAGCATTGCCGCGAGCGTCAACGCCGCCGCCCAGCCAGCGAAAAGCGTGAGGCCGACAGCAACAGTCGCGGCGATCAAGCTAGCTGGGCGGGTTGGGCGCCGAACCACCAGATCTTCAAGTGCGGCAATGTCACTGATCAACCGCGCGCTGGCATCGCCGCCGGAGAGGTCATCCGCCAGCCGACTGTCCTGCACGGCCAGCTTGCCGAACAGATCTGCGCGCAGCGTTGCCATGCCAAGCAACGCCGCTCGGTGCGCCAGCAGGCGCTCGCCATAACGGCTCCCAGTCCGGATGATCGCCAGCGCCCGGATCGCCGCGCTGGGCAGCAGATAATTGAACGCGAGCACCGCCGTTCCCCCCGCTGCCCCGGCCAGGGCGGCGGCGGTCAGGAACCAGCCCGACAGCGCCAGCAACAGGATCGACGAGACCCCGGCGAGCACCGCGCAGATCAACGCCCAGCGCAGCGTGCCGCGTTCGCCAAGCCCCAAATCGGCGGGTGTCTGTGGCTGGCTCATAATGGCACCTCGACATCGACACGATCGATCAGCCGTGCATCATGGGTGGCGACGATCACGGCGTAGTTGCGGGCAATGTCTTGGAGCAGCGCGATGATGGCCTCTGCGCTTTCGGCATCAAGATCGGCAGTCGGCTCGTCGCAGAGCAGCAGCGGTCGACCCGACAACAAGGCGCGGGCAAGTCCGATGCGGCGGCGCTCCCCGCCTGATAGGCCAGACCCGCGATGATCAAGCGATAGATCAAGCCCCTCTGCCCGGCCAGTGATCAACGGCATCAGCCCGACACGCGCGGCAACCGCCATGATCGCCGCGTCATCCACGCCGGGCCGCGCCAGCGCCAGCGTGTCGCGCAAGCTGCCCGGCAAGATCAGCGGGCGCTGCGCCGCCCAGGCAATGTCGTCGGGCGCGATGGCGGTTACCGATCCACGGCTGGGGGCAATCTGCCCGGCAATGGCGGCGAGCATGCTGGTCTTGCCGCTGCCGGTGGGCCCGGTGATCGCGACCATGCCGGTGGCACCGATCGACAGGTTGACGGGGCCGATCCGTCGCCCGGGCCAGTCGATCGTCAGGCCCTGCGCCACTATGCCAGCGTAGCGCCCATGCGCCGGTGGGGGGATTGCAGTGTCGAGGATCGAGCTGAGTTCAGCCATCGCCGCCTCGCCAAGCTGCTTTTCATGATAGGCCGCCGCCATCCGACGCATCGGCAGATAAAATTCCGGGGCCATGGCGAGCGCGAAAAAGGCTTCGCGCAAAGTCAGCACTTCCGGGGCGGGAAAGGGCAGCAGCCCAAGCAGGCTGAAACCACAATAAACCGCGACCAGGGCAACCGACAGCGCGGAGAAAAACTCCATGGTCGCGCTGGAGAGAAAGGCAGCGCGCAGCACGGTGATCGTGCGCTCGGCGACATCGCGCGTCGCCGCCTCAACCTGCCGGGCGATCCGTTCCTCGGCGCTGAAATGGCGAATAATCGACAGGGTGCGGACGCGATCGACGAACAGCCCAGACAACTGGCCAAGCGCCGCCAATTGCCGCTCAGACGCGCCACGGGCCAGCGTTCCGGTCAGGATCATGCCAAGGGCAAAGGGAATCAGCGTCGCAAACAGGATCCCGGCAGCGACGAGGCTGGCAAAGGCAATGATTACCAGGACAAGCATCGGCGCGGCGCTCGCCGCCAGCCGGGCAGGCACGAAGCGGGCTTCATATTGCTCAATCGTTTGGGGATGATCGATCGCCAGCACGGCTGCCTGCCCGATCAGCGGCGCGAACGGCAATCGGCGGGATAGTAGTGGGCCAACCATCGCCTGCCGCACGCCCGCCGCTGTGCGTTGCGCGCCCGCGATCGCCAAT
>JAIERC010000383.1 GCA_019747165.1 Sphingomonas sp.
AAGGGCCCGGCAGCAGGTAGTCGCGGGGCCCTAGCAAAGCGGGTGGGTGCTGACAAGCGGCATATCTCGCGCTGCGAACTGGCTGTTGCGGGCTATCAGTAGCGGTCGGCGTCGCTTAGAGCGATGATCATGACGCCTGCCGATCGCCTGCCTTTGGAAACGCGCCGGCTGCTGGCATTGGCGTGGCCGGTGGTGATGACCAGCCTCAACTGGACCTTGCTGCATGTCACCGATGTCGCCGTGGTCGGCCTGGTCAGCACCGATCAAGTGGCGATCCTGAGCGCGAGCCGGAGCCTGAGCTTCATCACCATTGTCGCAGCGCTGGGCTTTTCATCCGGAATCCTCGTCTTCGCCGCGCGTGCCGATGGCGCGGGCGATCTGGCCGCTAGCGGGCGCGTGCTGCGCGAAGGATTGGTGTTGGCATTGGGGCTTGGCGGCGCGCTTGGCCTGCTGCTCTATGGCTTCGCTTCATCGCTGCTGCTGGGCCTGGGCGTCGCCCCCCGGCTGGTGCCCGAAACAGCGGGGATTATTCGGGTGCTGGGGCTATCCTATCCGCTGCTGATGATCATCATTGCGGTCAGCTATTTTCTGGAAGGGGTTAGCCGACCCAGCCGGGTGATGGTGGTCAACCTGGCGATTCTTCCCTTCAACGCCGTCTTGGCCTGGGCCTTATCCGGCGGGCATTTCGGCCTGCCCGTGCTGGGCGCGCTCGGCGCGGTGCTCGCAACGGCGATCGCCTATGGCATTGGAGCCGCCGGGATGCTGTTGGCGGTGTGGACCGTGCCGCGCGCGGCGGCACGCGGGGTCCGCGATTTCACCAAGGTCGCCTGGGCCGGGGTTGGGGTTGGGGCGTGGCGGCTGCTCCGCTTTGGTATCGTACCGGCGATTGCGTCGGGACTCGAACTGGTTGGGTTCGCGGTGTTAATCGCGCTATCGACGCAGCTTGGGGACAGCGTTGCCCATGGCTTCCAGATCGTCTTTTCGATCCACAATGTCATCTTCTCCATCGCGCTTGGGCTGGGGTCCGCCGCTGGCGTGCGGGTCGGCAATGCGGTTGGTGAAGGGCAGCCTGGAGCCGCGATTCCCCGTACGCTAATCGCGGTGACAATAGCGTCGGTCGCGATCGGGCTGATCGCGCTGCTACTGGTGCTGGCCGCCGGGCCGATCGTCGCGCTGTTCCCGGCGACTGCTGCCGTCCATCACGTCGCGCTGGCGATGCTGGTGATCTGGGCACCATTCATTATGTTTGATGGCATTCAGGTGGTGCTGGTCTATGCGCTGCGATCGCTTGGCGACCAGGTGATTGCGGGCATCAACAGCATCATCGCCTATTTTCTGGTCACCGGCGGGCTTGGCCTGGTGCTGGTGCAAGGCGGTTGGGGGCCCACTGGGCTGGTGCTGGCATCGGGCATCGGGATGGTTGCCGCCGCCCTGCTCCACGCGATCCGCTTTTATGCGATCAGCCGACGGGCCCGCGTTCAAAGGTGAAATCGAGCCGCTTGGAATTGGCGGGCACATCGGTTTGTGCACTGTTGAATTCGATCGATCCGCCGGGTGTCAGCATCCGGCGTTCGGGGGTGATCGTCCAGCTGAACACCACCCGCGAATTGCTCGATTCGCCATCGCGCAGCTCAGCGCGAATATCGGGGACAGCCTGGCGGGTGTTTGACTTGTTGATGATCCGGCCACTCACCGCGAATAATTCAGTGCCGGTGGGCAGATCGCGCCGGTCGATCGGAAATTGTTCGATGACCAGCGGACCATCCTTTGTCGGCTGGGTCAGGCCCATCTGCGTCGCAAAGCCCGGCGCGCCGGAATAGAGGATCGCCCCTACCCCAACCAGCATCGCAACGCCCGCGGCGACGGCGGCCACGGTCTGCCGTCGCGCCGGATTGCGCCGTGGGCGAAACGGCGGGCGGTGCGCGAACGCATCATAATCAGCATTTGTCGACGCGCCGGTCGCTGCCGCAATGGGCGCCGCGCCATCAGCTGGCCGCGCACGCACGGGTGCGGCCGGGAGCAAATCAACCGCAGCTTCGGCGCGGGTGACAAGATCGAGCGGGGCTGGCGCTTGAAACCAGCTATGCTTGCAACTGGCGCAGCGCACCGTGCGCCCATCCGCCCCAATGGCCGCATCAGGGACCAGATACCGCGTCCGGCATTCGGTGCATTCCAAGATCATGTCGACACGTTTCGTTATTACAGGGCCAGCCAAGGCCACCAACTTTTTTCCAGCAACAATTCTAAGCACGTTGCAGGCCAAACTGGCAAGTAGAAGCTTTGTAGAAACAGGCCGTGCGGCCCGCTTTGCGCCAGGTTGACCGTCCACTGCGCTTGAGCCGTCCGCCAGGGCGTGCGATGGCTGCGGCAGATCGGGTCAATCATCGAAAGCGGAAACCGCGCCGCCATGGCGAATATCGTTCATTTCGACAATGTCGGGCTGCGTTATGGATCGGGGCAGGAAACGCTGACCGATGTCAGCTTCACGCTATCGAGCGGTGCCTTTTATTTCCTCACCGGCGCGTCGGGCGCTGGCAAAACATCG
This sequence comes from Sphingomonas sp., assembly GCA_019747165.1. GTDB lineage: Bacteria > Pseudomonadota > Alphaproteobacteria > Sphingomonadales > Sphingomonadaceae > Sphingomonas. The sequence goes on from JAIERC010000383.1 coordinate 2,546, forward strand.
CTGTTAAAGCTGCTCTATCTGTCTCAGCGCCCCAGCCGTGGATCAATCAAGCTGTTCGGCGAAGACGCCGGGACGCTGCCGCGCAGCCGCCTGCCCGGCTTCCGCCGTCGGATCGGCGTGGTTTTTCAAGATTTCCGTCTGCTCCCGCATCTTTCAGCCTATGACAATATTGCGCTGCCGTTGCGGGTTTCGGGCGTGCCAGAGGCTGATGTCGAGGCACCGGTGCGCGAAATGCTGGCCTGGGTTGGCCTGTCCGACCGGGTTGAAGCCAAACCGCCGACATTATCGGGTGGGGAACAGCAACGGGTGGCGATCGCCCGCGCCGTGATTGGCCGACCCGAAATCCTGGTGGCTGATGAGCCAACCGGCAATGTCGATCCTGATATGGCCGAACGGCTGCTGCATTTGTTCGACAGCCTCAATCGTCTTGGCACCACCGTGGTGGTGGCAACGCATGATTTCCATCTGCTTGGTCGCATCCCCAATGCGCATATGATGCGGCTGGACCGCGGGCGATTGCTTGATCCGACCGGTTCACTGCGGCATCCGCCCGGCAGCCAGTCATGAAGATCCGCATCATCACCCCCGCTGCCGATCGCCGCCTGCTCGATGAAAGCAGGCGGACACGATCGATGATGTGGATCATGGCGATCATGTTGTTCCTGACCGTGTTGGCGGCGGCATTCGGGCTGGGCACGCTGGCAGCGGCATCGGTGCTCGATCGACAATTGGCCGGGCGGTTGACGGTGCAGATCGTCGACGCCAATGAAGCGGTGCGCGAACGCCAGGCGAGCGCTGCGCTTGCCGCGATCCGCCAAGTTCGCGGCGTGACCCGCGCCGATCCCGTCGATCGCGCGCAACTTGCCGCATTGCTGCGGCCATGGCTGGGCGAAGACGGCACCGATCCTGATTTGCCGGTGCCAGCGATGATCGATGTTCAGCTAGGCGCAGGCAGCGCTGCGACGATCGACCGGCTGACGGCCGCCATCCACGCCATTGCCCCCACCGCCCGGATTGATCGGCATGAAAGCTGGATGTC
>JAIERC010000236.1 GCA_019747165.1 Sphingomonas sp.
TTAGCTTTATTCGCTCGATCATCAATTCGCGGACGGGGATTGTCGTCACCTTCATTTTCCTCGGCCTGATCGCGCTTGCCTTCGCCGCCAGCGACATCACAGGCGTTGCGGGTAATGGCAGCACGACGAACGGGACCAGCATTGCGAAGATTGGCAAGGTCGATGTGGGCGAAGCCGAACTGCGGCGCCGCACCCGCGATGAAATGGAAACATTCCGGCAGCGCCAGCCTACTTTGGATATGGTTCAATTCGTCAATGGCGGCGGCTTTGAAAGCACGTTGGAACGGCTGATTGGCTCGCTTGCCCTGTCGCAATTCGGCGAAAAGGTCGGGATGGTCGTCAGCAAAAGATCGATCGACGGCCAGATTGCCAGTGTACCTGCTCTGCAGGAAGTGGATGGCAAGTTCAGCCAGAAAAAATATCAACAACTGCTGGCACAACGCCAAGTTACCGATGCGCAGATCCGATCCGACATTGCCCGCAGCACGATCAGCCAGCAACTGACCGTCCCCACCGAAGGGGCAAGCCAGGTGCCATTTAATCTTGCCGCGCCCTATGCCTCGCTTCTGCTCGAAAAGCGCGCTGGTATGGTCGGCTTTGTGCCAACCACGGCGGTCGGTGCTGGTGCGCCGCCTACAGAGGCTGAAATCGCCACTTATTTCAAACGCAACGCCGCCCGCTATACCATCCCGGAACGACGAGCGATCCGCTATGCGCTGATTACCCCGGCGCTGGTCAAAGCGGCGGCTACGCCGACTGAAGCAGAAATCGCGGCGGCCTATAAGGCGCAAGCCGGGCGCTTTGCGGCGACCGAAAAGCGATCACTTTCGCAGGTTGTCATTGGTGATCGGGCGGCTGCTGATGCGCTGGTTGCCAAGATTGAATCCGGTACCGGGATCGACGCCGCAGCCAAGGGGGCCGGGCTCCAGGCTGCAAAGCTGCCGGGAATCGAAAAGCCCGCCTATAGTGCACAAACCACCACAGAAATTGCCGCTGCCGTATTCGCCGCCGCACGCGGCAGCGTGGTCGGGCCGATTAAATCTGCCTTTGGCTGGACGATCATTCGCGTCGATTCGGTTGATCAGGTCGCTGCCAAAACGCTTGATCAAGCGCGCGCTGATCTCACCCGCGAATTGGGCGCCGATAAGCTCACCAAGGCGCTTGGTGCGCTGCACGATAAGATTGACGATTCGATCGGTGGCAATTCGACTTTTGCCGAAATTGTTGCAGACCAAAAGCTGCAGCCCATCACCACGGTGCCGGTGATCGCGGATGGCCGCGACCCCGACAATGGCTCCGTCCTCCCGGATCCTCAGCTGGCGCAGGTCTGGATCGCCGGGTTCGCCGCCGAACAGGGCGATGATCCACAATTGGTGCCGGTGGGCCAGGATGGCAGCTTCGCGCTCGTTTCCCTTGATCGGATCGTGCCCAGTGCGCCACCGCCGATTGCCAAGATTGCCGATCTGGTGAAGCGCGATTTCACGATCGATCGCGCCCGCCGCGCCGCCCGCACGATCGCCGCGGAAATTGTCGCCAAAGCCAATAAGGGTATCAAGCTCACTGACGCGGTAGCCCAAGCGCCGGCCAAGCTGCCCCCTGTTCGTCCGATCGCTGCGTCGCGCGCCCAGCTCGCCGCTAATCCCAAGGGGGCCCCACCGCCCCTGGTGCTGTTGTTCAGCATGGCTGCCAAAACCGCCAAACTGCTCGAAGCCCCTGAACGGGCAGGCTATTATGTCATCTATCTCGGTCAAATCGAACGGACCGCGGCCTCCAACAATCCACGCCTCATTCAGGCGATGCGTGGGGATCTCAGCAAGGTCATCGGTCGCGAATATATTGGCCAGTTCGTCCAGGCTGTGCGTCGCGATGTCGGCGTGAAGAAGAATGACGCGTTGATTGCCAAGACCCGCAAGGACCTGGCGGGCGAGCGCTGAACGAACTGATGCACGCGGGATCGGCTATCGAGGGGACTTACGCTGCGCGCTTGGCGCTAGCAGCCGGGCGTCCCGCGTTGCTGTGGCAACGCCAGATTGCCGATACCGAAACGCCCGTGGCGGCAGCGCTGAAGCTGATCGAGCCCGGGCGTGGCGATTTTGTGCTCGAATCGGTTGAGGGCGGCGCAGTCCGTGGGCGCCACAGCCTGGTCGGGCTTGCACCTGATCTCGTGTTCCGCGCCCATGGGGCCACCGCCGCGATTAACCCGCACTGGCAAACCGATCGCGCCGCTTTTGTGCCGTGCGCGCAGCCCACCCTGGATGCCCTGCGCGCGCTTGTCGCCAGTTGCCTGATGGAGGTGCCCGATGCGCTGCCGCGCGCCTTGGCCTGCCTGGTGGGCTATTTCGGTTATGAAACGGTCGGGCTCGTCGAAAAACTCGATCGCCCGGCCACCAACGCACTGGAGCTGCCGGACATGATGTTCGTGCGCCCCACGGTCATTCTAATCTTTGATCGGCTGACGGATGCCCTGTTCATCGTCGCGCCGGTCTGGCCCGATCCTTCGCGGCATGACGATGCCTTGATCGAAGCGGCTGCCGGGCGGATTGACGAGATCGCCGCTAAATTGGCAACCGCGTCCCTGCCGGCGCCGATCCGCGCCGAGCCAAGCGACGTCACCCTCCAGCCGGTTCTGCCGCCGGGGCGCTATGCCGACATGGTCGCGGCAGCGAAGGACTATATCGTTGCGGGCGATATCTTTCAGGTGGTGCTTGCCCAGCGTTTCACCTTGCCTTTCACGCTGCCCGCCTTTGAACTTTACCGGGCATTGCGGCGAATCAATCCCTCGCCCTTTCTCTATCACCTCGATTTACCGGGCTTCTCGCTGACAGGATCGAGCCCGGAGATATTGGTGCGGGTGCGCGATGGCGAGATCACCATTCGCCCAATCGCCGGCACGCGGCCGCGCGGTCGCACGGCGGCAGAGGATGAAGCCAATCGCGCCAGCCTGCTCGCTGACCCGAAGGAACGCGCCGAACATCTGATGCTACTCGATCTTGGCCGCAACGATACTGGTCGCGTCGCGGCGGCGGGCAGTGTCCAGGTCACTGATAGCTATACCGTCGAATTTTATAGCCATGTCATGCATATCGTCTCCAACGTGGTCGGGCGGTTGGATGATAAACATGACGCAATCGATGCCCTGTTCGCCGGCTTTCCTGCTGGCACGGTATCGGGCGCGCCCAAGGTCCGCGCCTGCCAAATCATCGCCGAACTCGAATCCGAAGTGCGCGGGGCCTATGCCGGGGGCGTTGGCTATTTTTCGCCCGACGGATCAATGGACAGCTGCATCGTCCTGCGCACGGCGATAGTGAAAGATGGCACAATGCATGTGCAGGCCGGTGCCGGCATCGTTGCAGACAGCGACCCCGCCTATGAGCAGCGCGAATGCGAGGCGAAGGCCGGCGCGCTATTGGCCGCCGCGCGCGAGGCGATCAGCCAAGCAGGCAGTTCCCGATTCGGGCAATAGAGCCAATAATTATTTTGAATTCAGCCAGTTATCGGGCTGATATGTGCTCAGCGACCGATTATTTTGGCGCGCGCCGCTCTGCCCGCCAGCGATCGAGCAACTGTTGGGTGCACCCGCTTTGGCCA